>DATNKA010000137.1:0-15573 GCA_035603655.1 Candidatus Acidiferrales bacterium
CTGGCCGGACTTTCTCGTGCGTCTAACTCGCTTGCCGGTGGCTTCCATCGCATTGATTCGCGGCCGTGCGACCGGCAACGGCAGCGAGATAACTTTGGCGTGTGACATGAGCTTTGCCAGCCGCGAGAAGGCTATCATCTCGCAATGGGAGGTGGGCGTGGGGATGGTTGCCGGCGGCGGCCCCATGGCTCGGCTTCCCCGACTCATCGGCCGAAACCGTGCCCTCGAGGTGCTCTTGAGCTCGGAAGACATCAGAGCAGATCAGGCCGAGGCCTACGGTTACATTAATCGCGCCCTGCCCGACGCCGAGCTAGATGCGTTCGTAGACGCGCTCGCGACGCGGATCGCCAGGTTCGACAAATGGGCGATCGCCCAGACCAAGCGCCTCGTCGACACCAGCCTGCCGCCTGACGTCGAGCTTGGCGCCGGGTGGGATGCGTGCATCGCTTCGCTCGGGCGACCTGCCGCACAAAGTGGAATCAAAGCGCTGATGGCGCGCGGTTTCCACAAGCCCGGGGACGTCGAAAATCGGCTCGGATACTACCTCGGCCAAATCGCGCGTTAGGTCGGCGCTCGACGCGGTTCCGAACTCCGGACGTTGCGGATGGGACGCGCTCGAAGCCAAGCTTGCTTGCCAGGACACGGAAGGAAAATTGGAAATGACAAAAGACCAGCGCGGAATCAACCCCGCTTCGAAGCCGAGTGGCGATGGGTGTGTCGAATGCCTAGCGTCATCGAAAGGCTGGTGGTTTCATCTCCGTCGGTGTGCGAAGTGTGGGCACATCGGTTGCTGCGACAGTTCTCCGAGGCAGCTTGCGTTCAAGCATGCGGCGAAAACGGGGCATCCGATCATTGCCACCTTCGAGCCGGGTGAGGATTGGTTCTACGATTACGAGAAGCGGGGCCAAATCAACCGCTGATGCGAATGTTTCCTCGCGCATGATGGAGGGGGTTGCCCCTAGCTGAAAAGGCGCCGGAAATTGCAATGCCGAAGTATCGCGCGATACCTGGGTTTGATTGTTTTGCCTTTCCTCGCCAGGCTTAGTCGGCAGCAGGTATGAACAGGGAAGAACCAGAATCGGCAGATGAGCACTGATTGTCGGAGTTGGAGCCGTTAATGAGCAGCGTACGAATCGAACAAAAGAGCTATGAGATGCCCCCGCGCGACGGGTTCACCGTCACACATTTCATCACCGTCGCCGACATCGACCGATCGGCTGATTTTTATGAAAAGGTCTTCGGCGGCCGCATTCTTAGCCGAGGCGACAGCAAGGGTGCGTCTGGGCACATTCAGATCGCGAATACTTGGCTGATCGTCAACGTCGGGGGCGGGCCCACCTTGGACAAGCCGTCGGTAACGCTCAGCGTCCCTGCCGACCCGGATAAGGTCAGCAGCTTCCTGAATATCCGCGTTGCGGATATTCGAGCGTGCTATGAGTTATGGAAAAGTCGAGGAGCCGAGTTCATCACGGAGCCGAAGCAAAAGTATGGCGAGATTCGCTGCTACATCCGCGATCCTGACGGTTACATTATCGAGGTCGGACAGAGCACCGACCTCACGTAAGGCTGACGCTCGGCCGGGATGGGACGCGGCTTCCACAAGCCAGGGGATGTCGAAAATCGACTCGGATATTACCTGGATCAAATCGCGCGCTCAGCCGCCGCCGGCCAGACTCTGGGGTCATCGAAGAAACAGCGCGACTTCGGCGAGTGTGCACTCCGATTCCACTAAAGCATTTAGCTTCTTATCAAATTGAGGGGCACAAGATGAACGATCAACCAAACAACGAGCTGCCTTCTGGAGTGCGAGATCAAGAGATCCGTGCGGCACTGGATCAGCATTGGGCGGCGTCCGATGCCAACGATTTTGAAACGGAGCACCTCATCTATCACGAGGATGCGGTGCTGGACTACCCGCAGTCAGGCGAGCGAACCCGCGGTCGAAGCAACATACAGAACCAACGTGCTAGTCAGCCGAGCAAGAAGCGGTTTACTATCCGACGAATCGTTGGCAGCGGTGATCTTTGGGTCACCGAATTCATTCTGACGTATGACAGCAAGCCGTCCTACACCGTGAGCATCATGGAGTTCACGGGCGTCGAGGTTGCGCGGGAAACACAGTACTTTGCGGATCCATTCCCGGCTCCCGCGTTTCGCGCTCAATGGGTCGAACGGGTGGACACATAATATCGAGGCGTGAGAATTCGCTAACGACAGATGGAGGGGCAAGAGATGGATTGGAAACGGTTGGTCCAGTTTGCGCTGTTGGGTAGCAGTGATTTGGAACAATATGCCATCCTGCTGGTACGCGTTTCGCTCGGGCTGTTCTTCGCCATCTCCGGGGGAAACAAACTGTTTGTCGCCGGCGGCACGAAACCGGTTTACGAAACGCTCGTTAAGGCCAAAGTCCCGTTTCCCCGCCAGACGGCTTATTTCGTGGCGGGTATCGAGTTCGCTTGCGGATCCTTGGTCACCGTGGGCTTTCTTTCGAGCCCGGCCAGCGTGGCTTTATTGATCGATATGACTGTCGCCACCCTGACCAGCGCGCTTTCCACCCTGCCTAAAGGACTTTCGCCTCTTAACTGGCTCGACGATCTCCTCTACCTTCCGGAAGTCTTGTACGTGCTTTTCTTTATCTGGCTGATCTGCTCCGGCCCGGGAAAGTTCAGTGTCGATTACTGGCTCGCGGGGCAGCTACTGAGCTGATTGATCGACGAAGGATAGCCAGCCGGCTGAGTGAAGTCGTGAAAACGGGCATTCCGGTTTAGAGTCAGGAGGCGCGAGCGCCGCGTACGTATAATCCAATGGCTGGGAGGAACCATGACGAAACCGACGAGTTTTCAAGCGGACATTCGCCCACTTTTTACGGAGCGAGACATTCTAGGCATGAGCAAAGCGTTCAACCTGGGAAGTTATGATGACGTCAAGACGCACGCGGCGGCTATTTACGATCGCATTCGCGGAATCGGTGGCGCGGTAATGCCGCCCCCGCCCCCTCGAGGGGAAGGTCCTTGGCCTCAGGCTCGCATTGAGCTATTCGCAAAGTGGATGGGGGACGGGTACCAACCTTAGGCGAAGTCTGCGTCGGATCTCGGCAAAGGTGAGGTTAACGTATCATTTGATCCTCGCCGGGAGTTGGTTAATTACTGCCGCCCCCGCCTTGCTCACAACTTCGTCCTGGGAGTCCGTGCCTCCCGAACAACCGACTGCGCCGATAATCACGTCCTGGTCGATCAGTGGAATACCGCCTCGAGACGCGATGATTCCGTCGAAGGCGAGCAGATAGTTGAGATGCAGGGATTATCTGGCTTGATCACTTTCCCGCCAAGAATTCGGACATAGAAGTCCTTCCATTTGTCCTGGTCGCTCACGGTGAAGAAGTGAGTGGCGAAGAAGCCCTCGTGTGCAATCGGCGCGTCAGGTAGATTCATGGGCCTCCCGTTTGTTGATAAATTCGGGCGCGGGCGGAAACACCTACGGTCTAAAGGAAGCGTTTCATCTGCTGGCTAGCCTATAACGGGCAGCTAGTTCAGGAGCGATTCCCAGTTGGCTGGCACCCTTCCTGCTGGTCCGGGAGCGGGCTGATTGGTTGGATGCGAATGCGGCGGAAGCAATTCCACACCTTTGATCATCCCCCGCTTCTCGTAATCGAAGAACCAATCCTCACCCGGCTCAAAGCTGGCTATGATCGGATGCCCTGTCGCCGCCGCATGCTTTGACGCATGCTGACTCGGAGAACTGTCACAGCACCCGATGTGCCCACACTCCGCACACCGACGGAGATGAAACCACCAACCCTTCGGTGACGCCAGGCATTCGACACACCCAGCGCCACTCGGTTTCGAAGCGGGGTTGATTCCGCGCAGAACCTTTTTCATTTCCGATTTTCCTTTCGCGTCCTCTGTTCGCAAAATAATGTCAAGCCACCAGCAAGACCTTCCCGATACCACCCTTCTCTGCGGCGGCTTGAGCTTCGGCCGCCTTGCTGAGTGGCAGCTTGCGGCCGATCGGGATCACCAGTTTGCCATCTCGGACGGCCTCGGCCATGAACTGAAGAGTTTTCGCATCCGGTGTCACGTACACCGGTATCACCTTTACAGTGGGGTACTTCTCGGCATTCCGCGGTGCCCCGAGAACCGACGCAAACACTCCTCCCGGCTTCACCTTCGCGATCAACTGTTCGGCCATCTTGCCGTTGACCGTATCAGCTACGACATCGAGCATCGGAAGATTCGCAATCGCATTGTCGTCATCGGTTGCGACCAACTGATCTGCGCCGATGGTTTTCGCTTCATCCATCTGGCTCTTCAGCACCCCTGCAATCACGACGGCTCCCCGTTGCTTCGCAGTGAATGCCGCCGAACGCCCGACATTTCCAGCAGCACCAACGACGAGAACCGTCTGGCCCGCTTTGATCCCCGTGGCGGAAATGAGCTGGTTGCCAGTCGTCGTCACCAGCGGCAGCGCAGCCGCCTGGATCAGATCGAGTCCCTTGGGAACTTTCGCCAGAATCGCGGCTTTCACGACGCAAAGTTCAGCGTACGTGTCGGCCGCCATTGCAAACACCTGGTCGCCTCGGGAAAAGCCTTCCACTCCGGGCCCAACCGTGACGACTGTCCCCGCAATGTCCACTCCCATCAGTCCCGGAAACTTGATGGGATAAAAGTCTTTCGTCAACCCGGCACGTCGTTTGTAATCGATCGGATTCACGCTTGTGGCAGCGACCCGCACCAGTACTTCGCCGGGACCCGCCACCGGATCAGGATACTCCTCGAACTTCAATACTTCAGGACCGCCATATTGGTGGACAACAACTGCTTTCATATTTCATCTCCTTGTACGGTGCGCAAACAGTCACCAACAAAACTTAGATGAGCAAAGCTAGAATTGGTCACCGACGCCACGGACTCCCGAGAATTCGAAACAGGAAGCTGCCGGGATAGGCATGGCGAAATAATTTAGTGAGAAACGATGCACCGATTCTTGCGCTCAACGGGGGCTCGTCTCGCTGAAGTTCGGTATTTCGCCCACTTCAGCACGTCCCAGATCTCGCACTGCAAGTAAAAGCCTGACGAGATCGAAGGCGCTATCACTCTTTCGCTAACGGCATCGTGAATCAGTTCATGTACTGCTTCGTAGCCCGGAATCTGCACTCGCTTGGCGAGTTCGATCAGTTCTTGCGCTGGAAGTTCGCGGCCAGCAATCATCGAAAGCAGTAACATAAGGCCGTCGGGACCCGCGAACCGGTCAAGAGCTAATCCCTCTACGATGCCCCGGTTCTTTCTGAATTCGTCTCGCGGATTGTATTGACAGCCGTGGGGTTCTCGCCATCTTGGGCTCGTGTTGCGACGATGTACTAACCGCAAGCCGCTTACTTTCGGTTTTCCCTTAGTGCCCTCTGCCGCAAGCCACTCCACCCAGCCTGCCTGCAAATCTGACATAAGTTCGCCGCAATTATCACAGCGCCAACCGGACCGAATGGATTTTTCTCTGGGCATAATATTCACCACATCACAGATTATCAATAAGGTTCTTCTACCCCAAGTGGCGTGAGGTGGAAATCCACAAACGTTCCGATCCCACCTCACGATGCGTTCAACGGGTCACCGCTTGCATAGCAGGTTCGAGAACATGATCGGTCACATGGGTTGGTTTCAATGTGCTCAAAATATTTCTGGCATTGGCCGCCTCACTCGGCGTTTGCGCGTCACGGCGCCTTTGGCGTTAGCCTCTCTTCTGTTCTTTTGAGGATGAATGCCCAGATCGTGCCATGACGTTTCCGCGAGGTTAACGTCGTAGTAGTTTGCAGCTTTCTCGATGTTCGCGAACGCCAAAGCACGGTCGGCATCGGGGACGTCGATGACTTGATCGAACCGCGCGACCGCGTTACGCACATGTTGTGCGTCGGTCAGTGGTTCTTTACGCTGCTTCGGAAACGCGTAGACGCTGTCGGGTAAGTCGCTCTGCATCGTCAGCTTTCCGTGTTTCTCGTGAGGTTTCCAGGTGGTTTCCGGCATTTCTTTGCCATCCTTCCTTTAAATATTTGGCTAGAGGGCGAGCGCAGTGTCGGCCCGTGCTGCATTCAGTTTGAGCGGGAGGGAGGTGTTCAACGCACAAATTTATCGATAATATTCATCGTTTTCCTCCTGACGGGCGAGGGGTTCGGGCAAGCCTGTTTTTTACAGTGTCGCTCGTGCAACCGATTCGGCCGCGATGGAGAGATTACACCCCGAGGTCCTCCGGCGAATCAATTGGACGATGGTATCGGCGATACCTTGGTATTGGGCCCCGTGGAATAATGCACGCATCGCCCTGTGCCCACTTGTTCAATCCATACTTTGCTGGTGGTCGATACGTTCGTCCAATAGATTGGTCATCGTGATTCTGGCCTAATCAAGGTTAGTTAGGCTGATCGGAGCAATTATGAACACTGCGAACACTGTCTCTGCTGTGAAGCACTTCGACGCAATCATTATCGGGACGGGCCAGGCGGGGCCGCCCCTGGCAGCGCGGTTTGCGGGTGCTGGCAAAACCGTCGCTATTATCGAACGCAATAAATTTGGCGGTACGTGCGTGAATACAGGATGCACCCCGACAAAGACGCTCGTGGCGAGTGCCTATGCGATCCATGTTGCCCGCCGAGGTGCGGAATATGGTTTCTCCATTGCTGATATGCGCGTCGATATGACGCGAGTCAAAGCCCGCAAGGATGCAGCCTCCGCGAGGTCAAGCAAGGGAGTGGAGGAGTGGCTCCGAGGAACGAGAAACTGTACGGTCATACAGGGCCATGCCCGCTTTCAGTCGTCGAACACTGTCATGGTCAACGATGAAGTTCTGCAAGCCGACAAGATCTATGTGAATGTTGGCGCTCGCGCTCGTATCCCTGACATGTCGGGAATTCACGACGTCCCATTTCTCACTAACTCATCATTAATGGACATCGATTTCTTGCCCGAGCATTTCATCATCGTCGGCGGAAGTTATGTTGGGCTGGAGTTCGCTCAGATCTATCGCCGTCTCGGGAGCGAAGTCACGATTGTGGAAATGGGACCTCGCCTGATTGGACGGGAGGACGAAGACGTTTCCCAAGCCGTGCGCGAAATCCTGGAGGCTGAGGGCATACACATCCGGCTGAATGCGAAATGTATCTCGCTGGCAAAATCCGATGGCGGCGTGGCCGTCGGCCTCACCTGCGAAGAAGGTCCGCCAGAAGTAGTAGGTACTGAGGTTCTTCTGGCCGTGGGACGTACTCCCAACACAAACGACCTGGGACTGGACCGGGCTGGGGTTGCCACCGACCACCGCGGCTACATAACTGTTGATGATCAATTGCAGACGAACGTGCCCGGCATCTGGGCGCTGGGGGACTGCAACGGCCGCGGCGCCTTTACGCATATCTCCTATAACGACTACGAGATTGTTGCGGACAATCTCTTCAACTCTGATAATCGCCGGGTTTCCGACCGCATCCAAGCCTACGCGTTATTTATTGATCCGCCACTCGGGCGATGCGGCATGACGGACGCAGAGATACGAAAATCCGGACGCCGTGCCCTGGCTGCGAAATATCCGATGAGTCAAGTGAGCCGGGCCTACGAAAAAGGTGAGACACAAGGTTTCATCAAAATCTGCGTCGATGCAGAAACGAAACAAATTCTGGGTGCTGCAATTCTTGGCATCGGAGGCGACGAAGTAATTCACGTTCTGCTGGACGTCATGTATGCCAAGGCGCCGTACAGGGTCATTCAGCGCGCCATGCACATTCATCCAACGGTCGCAGAATATCTGCCGATCATCCTCGCCAAACTGGAGCCGTTTGGCTAGAAGGGAAGAACACGACCACTGTGAAGATCGAGAAAAAGACGTGGTGCCAGCCGCCAACAATGAACACGGTTGAAGTTGAGACTGCCATGCGCGACGATTCCAACTGACCCGCAAACTCGCACGTTGCATTCATTTTATTCCGCACAATCAACAGAAGTGCGGAACTCTCACTTCGGGTGAAGTGCCGAACTAACGGCCTTAAGCAGAGCCGTGTCGCTGAATGGCTTGAACAGGCACTCTACTGCGCCCTGTTCGAGTAGTCGGGTGCGAACAGTCTTATCGGTGCTAGCGGTGATGAAGATGATCGGAATCTCTCGCCTGCGGCGGGACAATTCCCGTTTCAGATCCGGTCCGGACATGCCTGGGAACATCGAGACATCGAGGATAAGACACCTTGTCTGGTCGACGTGATCGGATGCAAGGAACGCCTCCGCCGAGGAGAACGCCTGCGCCGAATACCCGAACTCCCTCACCAGGTCGGGCAGCGACTCGCGCACCGATTCATCGTCATCGACCACGGATACCAGTGGACGACTGATCATCACAGGTTGTTCACGCCCCATGATGCGAGTATGCCCGCCTTGATGGAGCGAGTCCATTACACTTTGGTATCAGTGTCGCCTTCGAGATCAGTTGCGGGGAGTGAAACGCCATGGATATCTCATGCCGCATCAGACATGGAAGGTATGCGACTGGCGCAAATTCTATCGCTCGTCCAACCCTCTGGTCTGCACGGGATAGAAAACGAAAATGTAACTCCCGGACCGTTATTTGGCATCGCCCACAGGCGGCCATGATGACTCTCAATAATAGAGCGACTGACGGAGAGCCCGATTCCCATACCGTCATCCTTGGTGGTGTAGAACGATTGGAAGAGTCTGTCCGCAGCCTGATCGGCAAATCCAACTCCCGCATCTTTCACCGTCAGACGCACCTGATCGTCTCCGTCTTCTTCGGTTCTGATGAGTAACTGCCTCGGACGAGCGTCGACGCCGCTCATGGCGTCGGAAGCGTTTCGGAGCAGGTTCAGGATGACCTGTTGAAGCTGCACTCGATCGCCGGTGACAGCCGGTAGATCTTCGGCAAGTTCCTGCTGCAGTATCACTCGGTTCCTCTCAAGTTCGCTCGATGACAGCGCAAGTACCTCTCGCGCAGCGTCGTTCAGGTCGACCGACTCATTCGTGGTCTCTTTCTTGCGAAAGAGTGCGCGCAATCGTGTGACAACCTCGGAGGCACGGTCACTGTCGCGAATCGTCCGCCGCGCGGTTTCGCGCGCGCCGTCGACGTTTGGAGGATCCGCAGCTAGCATCCTCAGACATGTGCTGGCATTGGTCATGATGCCCGCCAAGGGCTGGTTGAGTTCGTGGGCGATTGATGCGGTCAGCGTTCCGACGCTCATCACCCTGGTCACATGTGCCAGTTCCGACCGAGCCTGGTCGCGTGCCTCTTCCGTCAGCCTGCGCGCCGTGACATCCTGAACCGAGGCGATGTACTCCAGTTGACCGTCCTGATCCCGGGTCGCATGAGCGACCGCATGCATGTACTTGATCGAGTGGTCCGGCATCATCAAGCGGTACTGCCATTCAAAATCGTGGCCGCCCCCTCGTGCTTGGTCCACCATCTTCATTTTCTCGATCAAACTGACGTCTTCCGGATGGACTCGGGTACGGATCAATTCGAGCGTCACGGGCACGCCGACCCCCAGCTCATAGATGCGATAGAGCTCCGCTGACCACGTGATTTCGTCGGTCGCCACGCGCCAGGAAAAGCTGCCGATTTGACCGAGATGTTGTCCTTCCGCGAGGAATGCCTCGCTACGCCGCAAAGCTCTCTCAGCTCGCTTTTGTTCGCTCAAATCGAGCACGAAAGCTACACCTTCGTTGCCATCTCCTTCGAGGAGTGCGCCGCCGAGAAGTACCGGTACTCGGCTGCCATCCTTCCGTAAGTACTCCTTCTCGAAGGGTTGAAAGATGCCGGTCGCCTTCAAATCAGCTACGGCCCGTTCGTAATGGCCACGCCATTCGGCTGGCGTCAGGTCCGTCCAGCGTACGCGACCGGAGGAGAGATCTTCTCGGTCGTATTGCACCATGCGGAGAAATGCTTCGTTGGCTCCGGTGATTGCACCTTCGAGATTCCACATGACAATTCCCACAACGTTGGCCTCGACCAAACGCCGGATCTTCGCTTCCAATCCTCTGGCCAGTTCGCGGACTTCTGCTTCCGCCTTTTTGCGCTCGGACACCTGGAATTTGAGGTTTTCTATGTGTGCCAGCGCTTGATACGCGGAAGACGCAAATTTCCCCAGAGAGGCCATGACCCGGTCATCTTCTGCATCGAACTTGCGGCGGTCGCCGTGCATGATTCCCCATATGGTTCCTACCGCCTTGCCGTCGACGTAGAACGGGACTAGCAGGCACTCTTCGGCGGCCGGATTGACCGGCAGCAAATAGGGATAACGCCGTTCGAAGTGGGTGAACAGCAGGGCCCGATTTTGATCGAGCACGTCTCCGCAAGGCCCGAAATTGCGCGGGGTTCCACCTCCGACATGGGGATTCCACATGCCGGCGATGGCTGGCCAATAGAACCTCTTGCCGTCAACGTGCGGCGTTTTGCCGTCCCTCGTCAGCAGGCTCAGGCCAGCGGAGTCACATTGCGTAATATCCTGGATGGTCTCCGCAAGTGTCCGAAAGATGGTAGTCGGCGAGTCCGCTAACGCACTCACCAGCTTCACGAGCGCTTGGTTCTCCTTTTCATAATCGGTCGGACGCGACGGGCGGCGGTGCAACTCTTCTGTGCAGAGGATCGATTCCAAAGAGGCGGTTAGAACTGAACTGTCCACTGGAACATCATGCGATTTTGCAGAGTCGGCCACGTTCTTTCCTCCATCTGTGCGGGTACGAGGTTTCGAAAGCTCAGGCGTTGACAACAGCCACCACACTCTCTTCGGCCCTGGGTCGGACGGCGTCTGCGAAGCGGGCCGTCTTCACGAATTATTACGACCGTGAATACGGCGATTAGGCCGCAGTCATAGTTGCTGGTGCGGACTGCAGCTTGGCGGCTATTGTCACCAGGTCGGCAAGAGAATCGGCCTTCATCTTCTGCATTACCTTGCCGCGGTGTGCCTTCACGGTGATTTCGCTGATACCGAGTTCCCCGCCACTCTGTTTATTCAATAAGCCGGAGACCACCAGCCCCATAACCTGCCGTTCCCGACGGGAGAGTGAGGCATAGCGGTCCCGCAGCGACCGTATCTCCGCCTCCCGACCGAGAGCAACGCGGCTGCGTTCGAGGGCGGCCCGGATGGCGCTCAACAGCGCTTCTTCACTGAATGGCTTCGTCAAGAATTCGACAGCCCCCGCCTTCATGGCTTGGACCGTCATGGGCACGTCCCCGTAGCCTGAGATGAAGATGACCGGCATGGCCGTCCGTTCGACGGCGACGCGCTTCTGCAGCTCGAGACCATTGAGTCCGGGAAGAGAAAAATCCAGCACCATGCAGCTCGGAACGAGTGCTCGTGGACGGGCCAGGAATTCTTGGCCGGAAGAGAAGGTCTCCGGCTGCCAGCCTTCGCAGCGGATCAATAATTCCAGCGATTCGCGCACAGAGATGTCATCGTCGACCACGAAGACGATTGGTCCTGGGTCCAACATAGGTGGTGCCCCCAATTCATGGCAAAGTGCGTGCGTTAAACTCATATTTCACTCCTTGATTTGCCCTCAGCAATCGTCCCGGTGGAAGGACCGTAAGGCTGAACGAATGGTTTGCAGAAGCTGCTCGTCGCTAAAAGGCTTGCCCAGGAAAGCAGCAGCGCCCGCTTTCATCGCTCGCTGACGGGAATCATTGCTCTCGTAAGCAGTGATGAAGATGATAGGGATGCCGCAGCCCACGGCAGCGAGGTGGCTTTGCAGCTGTAACCCATTCATGCCCGGCATCTGCACGTCAACGATGAGACACGAAGTATCGTGCAAATGGTCGGACCTCAGAAAAGCTTCGGCAGATGCAAAGGTTGCCGCTCGAAAGCCAAAGGACTCGATGAGCAGTGTGCTGGTCCTGCGAACTGACTCATCGTCGTCAACTACCGAGATCAGATTCTCTGTCACTCTGAACTCCTCACTGAGCTCAAGGTATTCGCAGAGGGAGAAAGAATCTATTGGGCGTTGGTACATCTAGGTCCTAAAAAGGATGATGCGGGTAAACTTTCGCTTACGAGGCTTTTTCCGAGGGGCCTTTGAGCTTCTCGATCATTCTTACCAGCTCGACAAGGGATTCCGCGTGCATCTTCTCCATCGCCCGGCTGCGCTGGACCTTCACGGTACTCTCGGCCGTGCCGAGCTGACCAGCAATTTGTTTATTGAGCATGCCCGAGACAAGCATGGAGATTACCTGCTGCTCGCGAGAAGTCAACGAGTCGAAGCGCTGTTGGAGGTCCGTTACTTCTTTCTCCTGTTCACGTCTGCCACGATCCCGCTCCAGTGCGATGCGAACAGCATCCAACAGATCCTGGTCGCGAAACGGCTTGGTGAGGAATTCGACAGCTCCAGCCTTCATGGCACGAACACTCATTGGAATGTCGCCGTGGCCGGTGAGAAAGACTATGGGAATACGAATGTTTCGCACTGCAAGCTCGCGCTGAAAGTCGAGTCCACTCAAGCCAGGTAGTCTGACGTCCAGCACGAGGCAACTGGGCGCATCCGGTGGTTTTCTATGCAAGAAGGTGTCAGCCGAGCCAAAGCTCTCAACCTGCAGCCCCACAGTGCTTAAGAGGAACTTGAGGGAAGAACGTACCGATGGGTCGTCATCGACAACAAAGACGATGGAAGCACTAGTCACGCTGGACTCCCGGCACTTACTGGCAGCGTGAAGCAAAACACAGCACCAACAGGAAAATTCGGCGTGGCCCAGAGCCGCCCGCCATGGTTTTCAACAAGTGACTGGCTGATCGACAAACCCATTCCCATACCCTTTGTTTTGGTGGTAAAGAAGGGAGTGAAGACGCGATCTGCTTCTGATCCAAGGCCAGTGCCCGAGTCGCGTACCGCAACCAGTATGTCGCCAGATTCGTCAACCCGGGATTCCATCCAGAGTGAGCGAGGTTGATCTGTAACAGCGATCATGGCTTCGATGCCATTCATGATCAAGTTCAGCAGGACCTGCTGCATCTGAACCCGATCAGCCAACACCAGGGGAAGGCCCATCGTCAATTGGCGTTCGAGCCGAACTCGATTCTCATAAAGCTCACGGTCCGCTAGAGTCAGCGTCTCTTGAATCACCTCGTTTATATCCAATTCGTTCCTTTCGGCAGGTGCCTTCCTTATGAACCCGCGGATTCGAGTAACAACGGCGCTTGCTCGATTGCCGTCGGCAACGATTTCCTCAAGAGCCCGACGCAGAACCTCAGGTCTGAGGTTATCAGCGGCGAGCAGTCTCAGGCACGCACTGCTGTTATTGGTTACAGCGGTCAGAGGTTGGTTGACTTCATGGGCTATGGAGGCTGCCAGTTCGCCCATAGTGGTCAGCCGGGAAACGCGGGCAAGCTCGATTTGTGTCATCTGCAAAGCTTGTTGTGCTTCTTTCCAATCATGCAAATCCACGACGCTCCCAAACCATTTTATGACCCGACCTTTCTGATCACGCAAAGGCAGAGCGCTCGAAATACACCAACGATATGCGTGGTCTGCCGCCCGCCGGCCGCGGAATTCATACTGAAAGGGCTCTCCGCTTGAAACCGCGGCCCTCCAGGCTTGCTCCATCTTCTCAATCTCATCCTGATGAACGGACTTCATCCAGCCTGCCCCTCGGACCTGCTCTGCGGATAATCCGGTGTAGTCAAGCACGCGCTGGTTACAGTAATCAATCGCACCGTCAGCCTCGGCGCTCCAGAGCATCTGCGGAATGGTCTCAGTTAACTGGCGCAGGCTGCGCTCACTATCACGTAGCCTGTCCTCCGCATGTTTTCGTTCAATTCCCTGAGCGATCAAGTCCGCACCAGACGCCAGAGTCTCTGTGGTTTCTGGCGTGACCGGTTTTCGAGAGAACATGGCCAGCACGCCTATCGTGCGGTCTCCGACGCTTAGTGGGTAGCCAGCGAAGCTAGCCATCCCTTCTTTCTCGGCCCATGCTTTGTCACTGATTCGAGGATCATTGAGGACATCATTGGTCAGATGCGGTTTTCGTTCTTGTGCAATCATCCCAATTTTGAATTGTCCGATCGGAATGTGGCCGTGGGGTCCGTCAAGATGTGTGTACATGCCTGCACTGGCCTGCAGCTCCAACATCTTTCCATCGTCACTCAGGGTCCAAATCCTCGCAAATGCTGCATCAAGATGGCGCACAATGGCTTCGCTGCACTCACCCAAGATCGTTTTCAAACTTTCTTCCTTACCGAAAGCCATGCTCACATCAGCGCGGACAGCGATCTGGCGGGCGTGCGCTGCTCGCATTTCCTCTGCCTGGTTTCTTTCGCTGATATCGCGGATAAAGCCGGTAAATACCTTATGCCCGTCTCTAGATAGTTCTCCAAAAGAGATTTCCACGGGGAATTCTTGGCCATTCTTGCGCAGTGCGGTCAGTTCAGTGCCTTGCCAGTTGATATGCCGCTGGCCGGTAGCCAAGTAGCGGCTGAACCCTTTCTCGTGCAACTTCCGCAGTAATTCCGGCATTAGGACGGTCAACGGATTCCCGATCAATTCCGTCGGATCATAACCAAAGATTCTCATAGTGGCGGGATTGGCAAACAGAATTGCACCGCCCTCGTCAATGCTGATCACGGCATCAGGGGCCGTTTCGACCACGAGGCGATAGTTCTCTTCGCTGTAGCGGAGGGCGGATTCCTCCCGTTTGAGGTCGGTAATATCGGTCACAGCCCCGCCGATGGCGTAGATTTCACCTTCGGCGTTGAACAACGGAAACTTCTGGACGATCCTGGTGTGGAGTCCATCTTCGTAGACAGCCACGTCTTCGAATTTCATTAGCAAGCCCGTCTGCAACACCTGTCGATCAACGGCCTGAAAGGCGGCAGCTTGTTCTGCCGAAAATAGCTCATCATCAGTCTTGCCTTTAATTTCGCCGGAGATATGAAAGGCTCTCTTGAACTCCTTGTTGGCATAGAGATACCGGCCCTGCCGATCTTTCAAGAAAATCAGGTTCGGACTGCTTTCTAAAAGCGCCTGTAGCTGGGCCTCGCTCTGTTGCAGCTTGGCCTCGGCTTGTTTACGTTCATGAATGTCCTCGCAAGCGATCAATGTACGCAGGGATGATTCGCGGCCGCGGGTTGGGCTGACGGCTAGAGCCTTCCTGATCAAGAACCAGTGGTAGTGGCCATCCGCTCGGCGGATGCGTGCCTCAGTCTGGAACGGTTTCTCGCCGGCCAAGGCCACGGTTAATTCGCCAATGAACTTGGCAACATCATCTGGGTGAATCGCGGTTGGCCAGACCCATCCGCTCAACTGCGGTGAGCAACCCGTGTACTCCGACCAGGTACGGTTCACCAGCTCAACCGAGCCGTCGGGCAACGCACACAACCCCGGCGCCGGCATGGTTTCGATAAGATTCCGAAGGTCTAGCGGATCGATGGTTCGTGCAGCTTGTGTTTCAGTGGTCATGCTTTGCGAACTTTATATGAGCTTCTTGGTCCAAGGCATTCTAAACGGAAAGGGAGACCGGGGCTATTCCGGGTTCGACCTTCGCCACAACCTCGTCGCCCAGGATATCTGTGAGCTGCCTTTCGATCACCGCTGGGGCCTAGAAGGG
>DATNKA010000138.1:0-2636 GCA_035603655.1 Candidatus Acidiferrales bacterium
GCCAGCTTGGCCGCACCCAGGTGATTGAAGCCCTTCACGAATTTGGCGCCGGCGAACGACTTCGCTGCGAACGCTGACGACGGGAGACCGTCGAGTTCCTCAAGCGGGAGGGGAAATGAATTCATCGCGTCGATGATCGTCTTGCCCTCCCAACTCGGCAGCGCCTTCGCAACCTCTCGATGTTCCCCAAACGGAACGGCCAGAAAGATCGTATCCGCTTTGAGCGCTTCCTCCAGCGACTTGGCAACAACCTTCGGCCCAATCGCACGAGCCTGCGGTTCCAGCTCTGCAGGCGGGCGGCGGCTCGCGACGGTCACATCAATGTCCTTACGCGCAAACGCGTGGGCCAGCGCCTGGCCGATCTTGCCGAATCCAACAATTGCGTAGCTCATGCTGTTTCTCCGATCTCGTTGTTAGGAGCAAAGTTTGAGAAGCGTCGTCCCGCGACTGGCCGTGCTGGAAAGCCCGCCGCAGGACTCGCAATTAGACCTGCGCCATGCCGCCAGCGACGGCGAGCTCGACGCCGGTAATGTAAGAACTCTCATCAGAGGCGAAGAATGCAACCGCTGCCGCGATTTCTTCGGGCTTGCCTCTGCGGCCGAGCGGAACCTGTGAAGCGAATCCTGCTATCGCTTGTTCGAGCATTTCAGGGGGGATGCCCGCTTTCTCAAGTGCCTGAGTTTCGATTGGTCCGGGGCTTACCGCATTCACGCGGATTTTGCGGTCTTTCAGTTCCACGGTCCAGGCACGCAAGAAACTGCGCACAGCCGCCTTAGCCGCGGCATAGACAGCAAAGGTCGGCAATCCCATTACGTTTGCGACCGAAGTGTTCAGGATGATCGAGCCTCCATCTTTGAAGAGGGGAATGGCCTTCTGCACGGTGAAGAATGTTCCCTTCGCATTTAAATCGAAGGTTTTGTCGAAATGAGCTTCGGTAACCGCCCCAAGTGGTGCGACTTCGCCCCAGCCGGCATTTGCGAAGAGTGCGTCGATGTGGCCGTGTTTCTCTTTCACGACGGCATAGAGCCGGTCCAAATCCTCCAGGCGCGTTATGTCGCCCGTGACCGTCGTGACGTTTCTCCCGATAAAGGCTGCGGCCTCTTTCAGCTCTTTCTCGCGTCGACCGGTGATTACAACGTGCGCGCCTTCTTCAACGAAGCGCTTGGCTGTGGCTAACCCAATCCCGCTGTTTCCGCCTGTGATGACTGCAACTTTTCCTTCAAGCTTTCCCATACTTGCTCCTTTTCGTAATCGCATAACATCCGATACATGGGAGTAGATTCCTCAGGAGGCGGACGGGAACTGCCCAGGAGTCCAAACATTTTGTCTATTCGTCCAAACAGGGAGGCTACAAGTGGATCCGATAACAGACGTCTTTCGTACGCTGCACGTAACTGCATTCGGTCAGCACAGGCTCGAAGCCACCGCCCCGTGGGGACTCAAGGGAGGAGGGGCGGAGAACGAAGAGAAGCCGCCGAATACCGGCAAGCATCGGCCACCGGCAGAGTTGGCGCACTTTGCCATGCTCTCGCGTGGCAATTGCTGGCTCAACGTCGAAGGCATCAAGGAGGCGATTCCACTCACCGGTGGTGATTTCATCTTGCTCGCCCGTGACACTTCAATCGTCATGCGCGACAGCCCTCGCACATCACCAAAATCGACTTTTCGTGAGGTCGCGGCCAAGGCCAAGAGCAACGTAGCTCATTGCGGAGGCGGAGGCGCTCCAACGACGATCGTGTGTGGGTCTCTTAGTTTCGACCGCGCCAGCCTGAAACCCGTCACTCAGTTATTACCAAACTTCATTCTGATCAGGGCCGATCAGGCACGCACGTTCGCTCTTCACAACACCATGCAGTCTCTGGCGTCGGAGATGGCAGACCAGGTGCCAGGGTCTGAAATCGTCGCTACTCGCCTCGCCGAGGTTCTCTTTATCCAGGTACTCCGGGCGTATATCGCGACGGAACCGGAACGCAAACAAGGATGGCTTCGGGCCGTTTTCGATCCTCCCATCGGCACTGCCCTGACGGCCTTTCACGATCGTGTGGGCGCGCCATGGACAGTCGAGTCTCTGTCCGAAGCAGCGGGCATGTCTCGTTCCGCATTCGCACTGCGTTTCAAAGATCTGCTCGGACAGACACCGTTGGAATACGTAACCGAGTGGCGGATGCAGAAGGCGATGCAGCTGCTCGAACAACGTGACAAGAAGCACGTCGACGTTGCTCGGTTAGTCGGTTACGAGTCTGACGCGGCATTCAGTAAGGCCTTCAAGCGAGTGGTTGGAGCCAGCCCAGGGGAATACCTCAAACGTGGATTGGAAGACCACAGTCAGTCCTGATAGACGCCGTTCTCATCACGAATTGCTCTGTCAGCCAGACCCGCATCGGCACTACATCCCCAGCGCCGCCAGAATCGCATCGAAATCATCCACGCCAGAGAAACATCCGGAAGTCCACATCTCGCTAAGCCCATGGCTTCAGCCATGGGATAAAAGCTCACCACAAATCCGGCTCTAGCCGCTGAGGTACGTCTTATGGATTCGCATGAACTTTGGTCAGTGCTTCATATAAGCCGACTTCACAGGACATATGAGCTTATGCCTGCAGTTCCGAGCGCTGCCACTTCCTTGGGCGGACGTG
>DATNKA010000139.1:0-2169 GCA_035603655.1 Candidatus Acidiferrales bacterium
GACATCATGTAGCACATCGAGCCAGGTCCGGGGGATAGCAGTTCCTTCTTCTCAAATGCGGCCTTGGTGGCTTCGAATATCTGTGTTTCGGAGAGCCCGGCCAAAATCATCGCTTGCCTCTTCGGTCTTACGAGCAGGACGCATCGCGGGGCTGGCGGGTTGTAACAGACCGGGCCCCGAATTCTGGGGTTCCAAAATTCTGGATCGTCGAAATCGGCCCCCAAGACCGCTCCACTACACACACAAAGCCGTTCTTTCCTTTGACAGCCGCCTCGTAAACCATGTTTGTCCGAGGATCAAGACCCCGGCATCGCGTGATATTGCGGCAGGCGCAGCCCTCCGCCCGCGATTTCGGCATTCCGATCCGCCATCAGGTATTGCTCAGGTGGCGCCATATTCGGATATCGTGTTTTCGCGTCTTGCGCCCACGCAGGCTGCGACGCTCCCGTGACAAAATTGGTTACGAGGATTAGGGAGCCAAATGTATTTGATCTGTTCCGCTTCATCTGTATCGGTATCTGTTGTATCTGTTTCTCGCACCGCCCATACAACTTGCATACTGCAAGTGGAATGCAATATATGCGATAGTGCTTGCAGAATGCAAGTTGACAAATGCAGGGCCTGGCGAACAATACTCAGCGATGCGACGTGAACGCCGCTCCGGGTGCCCGATCAACCTCACCCTCGAAATGCTCGGCGATCGTTGGAGCCTGATCGTGATCCGAGACATCATGTTCGGCAATCGTCGGCACTACGGGGACTTGCTGAGACTTTCCGAGGAAGGAATCGCTTCAAACATTCTGGCCGATAGACTTGCGAGTCTACTCAGCAAGGGGCTTTTGTCGCGTACAAGCGATCCGACTCACAAGCAAAAAGCCATCTACAGTCTGACGGAGGTTTCCATACAGTTGGTGCCCCTGCTGGCACACATGGGCGCCTGGGGACGAAGGCATACCCGTGTCTCCAGGGAACTATCTGTCCGCGCGCAGCTTTTGGAAGAAGGAGGCGAACGGATGTGGAAAGCATTTATGGCAGAACTAAGGAGCATTCATCTCGGAGCGGCACGGCCTCGAAGGTCAGTGTTCGCAGAACTTCAGGCTGCCTTCGAGGCTGTCATGCTGGAAGCCAAGGTTGGCAAATAGGGGGGCGGGAGTTCAACCCGCTGAAGTCCAGCGCCTTTCACGTCGGACTGTTACAGCAAACTAGCCGGGGTCAGTGCCGAATCCGGAACTGCAACGCCAAAGCCGGAATGGTTTCGTGTTGCGGTGGTGGATACACGCTCGGGCGGATTCTGCTCCTGAATTCACCGTGTCTGAGACGCATTAAACGTGCTGACTTGCCAGAACTCTCGTTCGGCTAAACCAGCAATACTGAGTCGCCGCTGCAACCTCCAAAGCTGCCCCCATTCTTGCGACGTTTCGTCTCGCATGAAATAAGAGTTTACTTGGATATTTCGCAATGCCGAGCTTTTCGTGCATCATGTTTTGATTCAATAAAAGCATTTGAGTGGATGGTAGTGTTTATCGTGAGGATCGTCGTTGCGATGGCCTGACCTGCTGTTTTGTGACTAGCTTCTGATGTGAGGTTCGTAATGCAAATGGACTCCACACATTTCCCGGCTACCCCAATTGCATTAAAGATGGGGGTTGCCATCGGTATCGGAATGCTCGTGGGAATGGAGCGCGAATGGTCGAACAAAGACGTCGGAGTGCGGAGTTTCGCGATTGTTGCGCTATTGGGGATGCTGGCATCGGTCATCAGTACTAGTGTCGCCATAGCTTCTCTAGTTGGCGTACTGCTCCTAATTGCAGCCATGAACACGCGGAGTATTCTGAGTGATCGTTCTCTCGAGATCACGACCTCCGCGGCCCTGCTCGTTAATTACCTGCTGGGCGTTTTGGTGGGACTCGGCCATATCTTCACTCCCGTTGCCGGTGCCATCGTCATGACCATGCTTCTAGCCTGGAAAACGGAGCTGAGCCGTTTTGCTGGGGGTCTGCTTCCCTCCGAAATCAGAAGCGCCGTGCTCCTCGGACTGATCGGATTCGTGATTTACCCGGTATTACCGAAGCGTTACATCGATCCGTGGCAGTTGTTCAATCCCAGCGACGCATGGATCAGCGTTATCGCAATCGCAGGAATTGGATTCGTGAATTATGTGTTACTGAG
>DATNKA010000140.1:0-12877 GCA_035603655.1 Candidatus Acidiferrales bacterium
TACGAACACCACTGTGCCGGTGTAATCCATAAGAGCATCCAAGAGGACGTCTTTAGCGCGCAAGTCAAGGTGATTAGTAGGCTCATCGAGCAACAGAAAGTTTGCCGGATGCAGCAGCAGACGCAGCAGAGCGTACCGTCCCCGCTCGCCGCCCGACAGCACCCCGATCTTTTTGAATACATCGTCTTCGGAAAACAGAAAACATCCCAGCAAGCTGCGAAGCTCCGTTTGGGTTGAGCGTGGGGAGGCAGCGCCGAGATCGTCAATCATTCGCGCCTCCGGATCGAGCTCTTTGTATTGATCCTGCGCAAAGTAATCCGCCTGGACATTGTGACCGAGGCGGAATTCTCCGTCCGTCGGGGGTTCCGCGCCCGCCAGTAACTTGATCAGCGTGGACTTGCCCGCGCCATTCACCCCGACCAGCGCAATGCGGTCGCCCTTCTCGATCATGAAATTGACGCCACGGAACACTTCTTTTTCACCCCCCTTTGCTGCTGCGGAATTTTTCGCTGGATAGACCTTGGCAACATCCTCGAACTCGGCCACAATACGCCCGCTCGGTTTCGGCTGCGGGAATGAAAAGTGAATCGTCTTTTCTTCCGGCGGGACCTCGATCCTCTCGATTTTCTCCAGTTCCTTAATGCGACTCTGCACCTGCTTCGCCTTCGTGGCCTGGTAGCGAAAACGGTTGATGAACACCTCCAGTTGCTCGATGCGGTCGCGCTGGTTGCGGTAGGCAGCCTGCAACTGCTCGTTGCGCTGCGTTTTCTGGGTTAAAAACTTGTCGTAATTCCCTGTGTAGAACCAGAACCGCTTATTCCAGATTTCCGCTATCTTGTTGACCGTTACGTCGAGAAAATAACGGTCGTGCGAGATGAGAACAAACGCGTGCGGATAGTTGTGCAGATATTCTTCCAGCCAGTTGCGCGCTTCGAGGTCAAGGTGGTTCGTAGGCTCGTCCAGCAACAGCAGGTTGGGCTTCTGCAGCAGCAATTTGGCCAGGGCCAGACGCATCTGCCAGCCGCCGGAGAATTCGTCCGTCTGCCGCTCCCAGTCTTCTTTGCGAAAACCCAATCCCATCAGAACGCGTCCCACCTCGGCTTCAATGGAGTAGCCGTCGCGGGTGCGGAACTCGTGTTCCAGACTGTGATACCGGTCGGCAACTTCGGCGTATTCCGCTCCGGTATGATCGAGCTCAGAGATGCGATGAGTAAGACTCTCCAGTTCTCGCTCCATCGCGTGCAGCTCCGTGAAGACGGCCATGCATTCCGCGAACACGCTGCGCCCGGAAAGCGAGAGACCATCCTGCGGCAGATATCCGGCCGTCGTTCCCTTGGCGACAATGAGAGAGCCGTAGTCGAGGGTGTCCAAGCCGGCGAGGACCTTCATCAGCGTGGATTTGCCGGTGCCGTTTGCGCCTACCAGTCCGACGCGATCGCGGGGCGTAATCAGCCAGTCGGTATTTTCAAAAAGAAGTTTGTGGCCGAAACGTTTTCCGGCGCCAGAAAGCTGAATCATGGGCTGGATTCATCGTCTCACAAAACGGAGTGCCAAAGTGAGGCGAGATGCTCAGGAGTGTGCGGCGGCACGGGCGCTGCGGCCTTCCGGATATTTCCCCCACAATTCGCCGTGGAAGTGAAGGCGCTCAAGCGCGCGATCAATTACCACTTCCATTTCACGCGCGTACTTCACTTCGCGTCCCTTTGCCAACCGCCGCTTGGCCTCGTCCGGACTGAACCACGTAGGATGGCGCATCGGTTCATCTGCACGCCGCACTTGGTGGACTTCCATCAGAAATGCTTTGACCACAAACTCCTGCACGCCGCCCGGTTGCCAGAACACGCCTTTGGAATGGATGTAGAGATGAAAATGGCGAGGTTCGATGGTTCCCACCACGCCTGCTTCTTCCGCGGCCTCCCGTTCGGCGGCCTGGCTGTGCGAGAGGCGCGCGTCGGTCGAGCCCTTGGGGAAGGTCCATTTATTCCCGCCGTTGGTGTTCACCAGCAGGAATTCCACTGCCCCTCCCTGCCTGCGGAAGCAGACCGCAGCCACCTGCAACGGCAGCGATTTCGAAACCCGCGCTGAACCCATGGGGGAATCTCCTGCAAATATGTTACTCGCAAGATATTTCACAAATGTTAAAGTGCAACAAATATTGTGCAATAAGAATGGTTACGAAAGGGTGACCTCGGTTCGCTGCAGACCAGCACCGTAGACTGGGATCGCCCTCCGGTCACATCTTTTCCGGCGTCCAGGTTGGTGAGCGCAGCGGTCAGAGCAGTGAAGTTCGGATGGCCGAAGTCGCGAACTGCTGGATTCGAGGTGACAGTCCGACGACCGTGAAACCCACATCCAGCAGCGCTTTCGTGACGTCGCGTTCCGCGGCCACCGTTGGCCCCAGTAACCAGAGCGACTTTTTCATGCATAGGCCGTTGGCGGGCAAACTACGCAACATGATAAACGTCTGGACCGTCGCTTGCGCGGAATGGAATCTCAAGCCAGCAAGCGTCCCCCGCGAGAGCCGCCCCGAGCGAAGTCGAAGCGGCGACAGCCCGGCGGCCCGAACACGCGGCCTAGTTTGCCGGAGCCTCCAGAGTCTTCACCAGCCAGGGAATAATGACTTGCTTGAAGATCAGAGGGTCCGGCCACACTCCGACCTGGCGGCCCAAATGGCCTCCGCGAGGATTTATCCACGCATCTTTCGGGACGTCCCCTTTGCTCAGGAGAAGATATTCATCGTCGATAGGGACCTGCGTATCGAGGACGCCCGCGATGACGAGCATCGGCGCCATCGGCTTGCCGAGCAGTCCCTCGCGCACCAGCGACAGCTTGGGCATAAACTCTTCCATCTCGTCGAGTGAGTGCACGCCTTCCATAATGCTCATGAGCGCCGGTATCTGATCGAAAAGGTATTCGCGATTTCCTAGCAGCGAGTTGACTATGAAATCCTTCTGGAAGAATTTGTCGACCGGGGGAGACTGCGCGCTGCAACCGCGCAGGCGCGTGCGCTCGATAATTGACATTTTCGTCGCCCAATAGGCACCCCAACTCACGCCGTGCATGGCGACGCGGTTCTTATCGATCTCGGGCCGCGATTGCGCGTAGTCGATCACTTTCGATAAGACGCGATCCGCCGTTTCACTTACCTGGACGGGATTTTGCCCGGTGCCCGGACCATCCACAGCGAGGTAGCCGACTCCGAAGGGAAGAATCGCGCCAAAACTTTCGGCGAGATCTTCTTTGCGGCTGTCGAGTCCGTTGACCGCTATCACCAGCGGCACCGGACCTTTCCTATCCTTTGGCAGTCGCAGGTAAGCGATGACTTCTTTTCCTTCGAACGGAATATGCACCACCTCCAGTGGCGGGTCCATGAAGCGCGCGTGCGCCAGAAATGCCGCAATGGCTTTTTCATAGGAGCGCTGCTTGCCCGGGGATGCGGGAATCGGCCAGCGACCGAACGAATAAAGTCGCCAGGCGCGGATGTAATCGGCATTCGCCTTGCTGGGATCGGATTTCTCCAGTGACTTTGCTTCATTGAAATAGCGATCGGCTACGTGCATGAATGCTGCAGCCCACTCGTCTTTATCGCTGGTGTGGATGCTCTCGAAGGCCTCTTTCACATCGGCGGGATCGAGCCCGATCAGCGGGTACTGGCCCACCTGGGCACGGCGAATGGCTTCGACCCTGATCTCGTCGATATTGCGTTCGCGGCGTTCGTTGTTTTGACCGAGAGCGGTCAAAGAGATAAGTGTGAAGAATAGCAACAGCGGAAGTAGAGAATGGCACTGACTTCTTATTTTCATTCTTAGGCCCTTTTGTGTTGGTCCATCATGTGAGCTGTTACGAAAAGAAGGCCGGACGGAACTGCGTCCGGCCTTCTTTCCCCACTTAACCTGTACACCGAATCAAAAAATAAACTTCAGACCGAGCTGCACGGCCCGAGGACCGCCCGAGCCGATCACCGGGTTGGCTGCGGCCACATCAGGCGTGGCGCAGCCACAACCGAACGGCCGAGCCGAGGGATCGTTCAAGCCGAACCCGTTCTGGCCGCCGTAAGGATTGGCGAAGTTGGGATGATTGAAAATGTTGAAGAACTCGGCACGGAACTGCGCGTGGACACGCTCACCCAAGTGCCAGTTCTTGGCTACCGAGAAATCGAAGTCCTTGAAGCCGGAATCAGGGAACGTGTTGCGCGACATGTTGCCGAACTGGCCCAAAGCGGGAGGGATCATAATGGAATTTCCTTGTGCGTAACAGCCGAAGAGGTTCAGGGCGGCCGTAGCTGGACCGGCAGCGCCTCCATCCACTGCCAGGGCTTGACTGGCGCAGGCTGCGTTCGTGGAGCCAGGGAAAAACGGAATCGGGTTCGGGCCTGACTTGAAGTCGGAGGGTTTGCCGAAAAAGCTCCAGCGAATTGGCTCATTGGCGGGCGGGCTTACTGGCAGCGGACCAACGCCGGCGGCATCAGTTCCCAAATCGATCGGTCCCCAGAATTGCGGGCTCTGCAACGTCACAATGGAGTTGAGCTCCCAGCCCTCCAGCATTTGCCAGGAGCCGCTGCGTCCCGGAATGGCGTAGGTGAGCGAAAGTGTGAAACGTTGTCGCATGTCAAAGTCGCTGTTAGCGTATTCCCGGCCGACGTTATGGGAATCTTCGGGCAAGCCTGCGCCGTAGCCAAAGTCCCAGTTTGCGCCCACGTCGTCGAGCGCATGGGCGAAGGTGTAGCCAGCCACCATGCTGAGCCCGTGATAATTCCGTGAATTCAAGGTAACTTGAAGACCGTCATAGTTGGACCGGTACACGTTTGCCATTTGGAAGATATTGCTCAGGTAAGGGAACTTCTTCGAGTACGGTTCCGCGGCTACCTCATTTCCGCTGTCGACCGCGCAATTGTTATAGAGCGGAGCGCTGGCGAGGCAGGCGCTGAGAGAGCCAACACCGGTGCCGGTGGTTGTCCAGCCCGAGCCTACTGGCGGCTGATTGATGTCCCGAATGCCAGTTAGATTCCCACCATGATTGCCCACATAGGCAACTTCCAAAGAAAGATTTGGACTGAAGGCATGCTGCAAGCTCAGGGTCCAGTTCCACACGTAAGGAGTTGTGATGTTGCGGTCCACGCTCATGATGGGGCATGGACTTAAGAAGCAATTCGGCGTGGCGGTGCTTACGTTGCCTCCATAGATGGGCGTACCGCTATCCCACTGGGGCATGACGGGCGGAACTGAAATATTACTGGCTGTAATTGTCCCGCCTGCAGTATCGCCTGCAGCATCGATGATGGCCCCGGTCGGAACGTTATTCAGACCAAAGGCATTGTTGAAGGCGAGCAGGGCTTCCCAATTTATGGTTTCATACACCAGACCAGCACCGCCTCTGAGCACGGTGTCTCCTTTGCCGGTCACATCCCAGGCGAAGCCGAGGCGTGGTGCGAAGTCCTTGTGATCTGGATTGTAAGGACCGCTGACGCCGTTTATACCATCCTGAATCAATCCAGTCCGCGAATTCGGATCGAAGTTGCCCAGTTGATTGTGAGCCTCAGAGATAACTGAATTGAATTCATAGCGCAGGCCGGCATTGATCGTCAGATTCCTGGTGGCTCGCCAATCGTCCTGAACAAATCCGGCGTAGGCCCAGTTGTGGATTGTTCGATTAGGATTGCCGACTTGTACTGATGCCTTGAACGGATCGCCGGCAAAAAAATCCTCTAACTGCGTTGACGCGGGCAGAGCCACGCCGCCGAGGAACGTGATGCTGCCTCTGGCGTTACCGAAAGCGCCGCCGCTTACTTCGTCGCGGTGAACTTCGCCACCGAATTTGAAAGCATGTTTCCCAACCGTGCGCGAAACATGATCGATGAATTGCGTGATGGAGTCTGGACCTTGGAATTTCGGCCACTTGAAAGCCCCTAGACCGGGGACGAACGCTCCTGCGAAGCCGATGCGAGGCAGTCCTCCTGTGTCCGGTCCACTCACACCGGTATTCAACCCGTAAGCCGAGGCCGGTGTATTCAGATCGCCGGGCAGCGTGGGCTGATAGAGGCGGTTGTAGCCGACCCTGGCTTCATTGACCCACTGCGCGTTGGGAGTCCAGATCCAGGTTCCGCCAACCACCTGGGCTCGGGTATGGATGTCAGAGCGCCATTTAGATTGCAGCTCAGGAAAATCCTCGACTGTTCCGGAGTTGTTTCCGAAAAAGTACATGCCGCTGATGCTGTTATTTTGGTTGAGGGTGTAATCGACCTTGGCAATCACGTTGTCGACACCCACGTTGTTGGGGAACCCTTGCACGACGTTGATCGATTGCGTGTTGTTGAGCGGAAAGCCGGTGCCATTGCAGGTGACAGCGCCGGCTCCCGAGACCGTGCAGCCCGAGATCAACTGGCTGGCAGGGCTGATGGGAACGTGATTTGCCAGCAAATCGGCAATCGCATTCGGAATGCTATTGGCACAGTCGCCCGCGACCGAGGTGCAGGTTGGCGTCGGGGGGGTAGGTAAACCGACTGTGGTCGGAGTGCTGACGCTATAGTTGTTTCCTACGTCGTAGCGCTGGCCCTCGTAAGCACCGAAGAAGAAAGCTTTGTCTTTGATAATCGCACCGCCGAAGCTGCCTCCAAACTGTTCCAGTGTTCGGGGAGTTTTCGCGGCAGGATCAGCGTTGAAATAATTGCGCGCATCGAGCGCGTCGCCATCGCGGCCAAAAGCAAAGGCGGTGCCGTGGAGAGAATTCGTTCCCGACTTCAATCCCACATTAATCACCGCGCCTGGCTTCCATCCATATTCGGCGGGCGCGTTTTCCTGAACATTAAATTCCTGAATGGCATCAATCGGGAGAATGGTGGCGGAGTCTCCGGCGATGCCAGCGCCATTGATGATGCCCTGGCCGGAAAATGGCTCGCTGTTAAAAAGGCCGTCAATAAAATAGGCGTTGTCTTCCGCGCGCAGGCCGTCGGTGCTTGTGGTCGAGAATCCGCCGCCGGGATAACGCATCACGCCGGGGCGCAGTTGCAGAAGATTTTCATAGTTGCGGCCGTTCAACGGAAGGTCGTTGATCTCTTTGTTACTCAATGTGCCACCCAGCGTTGCGGAGGTGGTGTTGAGCAAAGCAACGTCTTCCGTAACCGTCACCACTTCAGAAACGTTTCCTGTCTGGAGTGCGAAATCCGCGCGTACATCCGTCGCGACTTCGATAACCACATTCGGCCGCTCCACCGACTTGAAGCCTTTGGCTTCCACGTGAATCTTGTAGGTTCCCGGAGCAAGGTCGGCGGCGACATACTCTCCGGCCTGGTCAGTGGTCAGGGTTCTTGAAGTGCCCCGTTCTACATCGGTGACGATTACGCTTGCCCCAGTGACAGCGGCACCACTTGGGTCGGAGACGCTACCCAACACGCGACCAGCGGTGGATTGAGCCAGGCCGGGCAGGCTCATTGCGAAAAAAAGGAACAAAAATGCGGCTGCCGTAGCGACGTGACCCGCGGACAAGGCGGTGCATCGGAAATTCATTGAAGCCTCCGTATTGCTGGTCCGACAGCCATACCATTCGCGCGGGAACACTGTCAAGCAAATTCGTCCCCGAGGGCTCTCTCGGTACCTCATCGATTAAGGTGCGGGCGGTCCTAGTGTCTAGCTTGACTCCGTAAAAGCTGCAAAAAAATTCTGGAAGAAATGGTTTGCATTCCAGGCCATAGCGCGGTATTCTTAGTGGTCATACCACCATACCTTGGACCAAAAGTGGACTTCCCTCTCACTACAACAGCAAATACGCCTGCGTCGGCGCTGGACCTGCGGTATAGTAGCCGGACCATCGCCAGTGCCCCCAGACTGGATCGTGCAGGAGAAAATCCAGTGTACAAAGTTGTCCGGACCTCAAGGCTGTACGAGCAGATTGTTCAGCAGATCGAAGAATCCGTATTGAAGGGTACCTTGAAGCCGGGCGATCAGCTACCGGCCGAAAGAGAGTTGGCGCAGCAGCTCGGCGTCAGCCGTACCGCGGTTCGCGAAGCGGTGAAGACACTGCGCGAAAAGGGCTTGGTCGAAGCCTATTCGGGTCGCGGAACTTTCATCACCGACGGGACATCGCAGGCGGCGCGCCAGTCCTTCGACCTGATGGTGAAGCTTGGCCAGGCAGAAGGCTCGCCGCATTTGGCGGAGCTGCGTTTGATTCTAGAGCCGGGGATTGCTGCGCTGGCCGCAGCGCGTATTCAGGAGCCGGAGATTGTGGCGCTGCGCGAAGCGGTCACCGTAATGGATGGTGCGCAGAGGGATCCCGAGGCCTACATCGAAGCCGACCTGGACTTTCATCTCGCGCTGGCGGAAGCGGCGGCGAATCCTCTGATTCTTTCCTTGATCGATTCCATCGTTGGATTACTGCGTGAACAGCGCATGAGAATTTTCAACGTGGAAGGCGGACCGCAGCGCGGACAAATACATCACAAGCGCATTCTTGAGGCGATCGAGCGCCACGATCCTGAGATGGCCCGGAGCGCGATGCGCTCCCACCTCGAACAAGTACGCGAAGATTCAAAGGCGCCGGCCGGCATCCCGGTTCGCCACGGAGAAAGCAAGCGCCCGTAGTTTCAAAAGTCAGTTGCTAAAGCGCGCAGCAGGTTCGAATACAGTTGGGATTGAGCACGGAGGTTCGGGACGGATGGCGAAACTTGGATTCATCGGTTTAGGAGTGATGGGCAGCCAGATGGTGAATCGTTTGCTCAGCAAGGGTCATACGGTGACCGGTTACAACCGCACGCGCGCCAAGGCGCAGTGGCTGGTTGAAAAGGGGATGCAGTGGGCTGACTCGCCGCGGGCAGTTGCCAGCGCGTCCGATTTCTCTTTCGCCATGGTGACCAATGCGGCCGCCATCGCTGCTATCAGCGAAGGACCCGACGGAATGTTGGCGGGCCTCGCCGCGGGAAAGATTTTTATCGACATGAGCACGGTCAGTCCAACGGTCAGCCGTGCCTTGGCCGCGAAGGTTCGGGAAAAAGGCGCGGACATGGTCGACTCGCCGGTCTCCGGCAGCGTGATTACCTTACAGGAAGGAAAGTTGTCGGTGATGGTTGGCGGCCGCCGCGAAACCTTTGAAAAAATAAAAGCCCTGCTGCTCGACATTGGTCCCAAAGTCACTTACGTTGGCGACAACGGCCTGGCGCTTTCCATGAAGATTGCGGTGAACCTTAGTCTGGCCGTCCAGATGCTGGCGTTCTCCGAAGGCGTGCTGCTGGCCGAGAAAAGTGGCATCGCGCGCGAAACGGCGGTCGAGGTGCTGACTCACAGCGCGGTGGCATCGCCCATGATTCAGTATCGCGGACCGTTCGTCCTCGAGCAGCCGGAAGAAGCCTGGTTCGACGTCAACATGATGCAGAAGGATATGGTGCTCGCCATGGAATTAGGCCGTCAGCTCGACGTCCCCCTTCCCAGCACCGCGGTGAGTAATGAGATTCTGACGGCAGCTCGCGGCATGGGTTGGACAAAGTACGACTTCGCCTGCATGTTCGATGTGCTGGCCGCCATGTCGGGAGTATCGACGCCGGTCACTCAAGGAGGTAAGAAAATATGACGACTGCTACCTCCAAGAACAATCTTAGCCACGAAACTGCGACGGAAAAAGAAAAATGGCTCCGCGCCTACCGCCAGATGGCGAGCATACGGTTGTTTGAAGAGCAGGTGAATGAGGTTTATACGCGCGCTCTCATGCCTGGGCTCGCCCATTTGTATAGCGGCGAAGAAGCCGTTGCCGTGGGGATCTGCGAGGCGCTGCGAATCGACGACTACATCACCAGCACGCACCGCGGCCATGGACATTGCCTGGCCAAGGGTGCATCGCCCGACCGCATGTTCGCCGAATTGTTGGGAAAAGAAGCGGGCTATTGTCGAGGCAAAGGTGGATCGATGCACATCGCCGATCCTGCGACCGGCAATCTCGGCGCGAACGCTATCGTCGGCGGCAGCGTGGGCATTGCCACGGGAGCAGCTTTTGCCGCTAAGACTCTCGGCAACGATCGCGTTGCCGTCTGCTTTTTCGGCGAAGGCGCTCTCGGGCAGGGATCGCTTTACGAAGTGATGAACCTGGCGCAGTTGTGGACGCTGCCGGTGATCTACGCTTGCGAAAATAATATGTACAACGAGTACACGCATTACCAGGAGACCACGGCCGGTACCATCCTCGGCCGTGCTACTGCCTTCGGTATCGAGGCCGCAAGCGTTGATGGTCAGGACGTGCGCGCGGTGAATGAAGTCGCGGCGCGGCTGGTAAAGCGTGCTCGTTCCGGCGGCGGGCCTGCGTTCCTGCAATGCGATACCTACCGCTACAGCGGACATCACGTCGGCGATATCAATCGCGAATACTACCGTTCCAAGCAGGAAGAGCATCAATGGAAGACCAATCGCGATCCCATTGTCGTCCTGGCGAAGTGGTTGATCGATCGCGGCTATGCTGACTCCGCCGCCCTTGATCGAATCACGGCTGAAGTTCGCGTCACCATGGAGTCCGCTGTGAAGTTCGCCATCGCCGCGCCTTATCCCAACGTCGATGAAGTGGAGAAGCACGTCTATGCCTGAACGCGAACTCACATTTGCCCAGGCCGTGCGCGAGGCCCTGGCGGAGGAAATGCGCCGCGACTCGCGCGTCTGCATCATCGGGGAAGATGTGGCCGAGGCCGGCACGCCATTCAAAGTCCTCTCCGGCCTGCTGGAAGAATTCGGTGCCAAGCGCGTCGTGGACACTCCGATCTCAGAAGCAGGCTTTACCGGCGTCGCCGTCGGCGCAGCCATGACCGGCCTGCGGCCGGTGGTCGATATAATGTTCGGGGATTTCATCACTCTGACCATGGATCAGATGGTGAACCAGGCTGCCAAGGCTCACTACATGTCCGGCGGCCACTGGAGAGTCCCCATGGTGATGCGCACCACGCTGGGCGCAACCCGGCGCTCCGCCGCGCAGCACTCGCAGTCGCTGCATGCCTGGTTCAGTCACGTGCCTGGACTGAAAGTTGTTCTGCCGTCGACGCCCTATGACGCGAAGGGCCTCCTGAAATCGGCAATCCGCGACGAGAATCCAGTCGTCTTCTTCGAAGACAAAATGATGTACAAGCTGAAAGGCCCGGTTCCGGAAGACGATTACACCATCCCGCTGGGCGTCGCCGATGTGAAACGCGCCGGCGACGATATCACGCTGGTCGCCACCAGCAGCATGGTGCAAGTCGCGCTGGGAGCAGCGATCATGCTGGAGAAAGAAGGCATCAGCGCCGAGGTCGTTGATCCGCGCACCACGTGGCCGCTGGATGAAAAACTTTTGATCGACTCGGCGAAGAAAACCTCGCGAGTGATTGTTCTCGACGAAGGCTACGGCCGCTATGGCGTCACGGCGGAGCTTGCCGCGGTAATCGCCGAAGGCGCATTCTACGATCTGGACGCACCGGTGAGGCGAATGGGAGCGATGCACGTTCCCATCCCGTTTTCCCCGCCACTCGAAGACGCCACGGTGCCTACGGAGCAAACAGTATTCGATGCCGCCAGGCTGATGTGCAAGCCGGCCTGACTTTAAGAACCTTGAAAGCTGGCAGCTAGAGGCAAGGAGCTGAATCTATGGCATTAAAAACTCACGGAACCATGGCAGTCGATTGGGAACAGCGGATCGATTTCGACCGCCTGCGCCGCGAGCGTCTGGCGAAAGCCAAGGCCTTGCTGGCCAAATCCGAGATGGGCGCGCTTCTGTGCTTCGACATGAACAACGTGCGCTACCTGACCTCCACCCACATCGGCACATGGGCCCAGGATAAGGCGAATCGCTTCACTCTGCTGCCGCAGAACGACGAACCCATCCTGTGGGACTTCGGTTCCGCCGCCAAGCATCATCAACTAAATTGCCCGTGGCTCGACGGCCGCTCGCACTCCGGAATCTCCATGCTACGGGGCGCGATGACCCCTCAGATGGGCCGCGCCGAAGACGTGGCAAAAAAGATCCGCATCGAACTCGAAAAGCGCGGCCTGCATAAAGAACCAGTAGGCATCGACATTGTCGAACTGCCCGTTCTCTTCGCGCTCGAGCGCGAAGGCATCACCGTAGTCGACGGCCAGGCGCTCATGTCAGAAGCGCGCGTCATCAAGACGCAGGATGAAATTTCTTTGCTAAACACTTCCGCCATGATGGTCGACGCCGCCTACGACGAACTCTACCGCGCCATGAAGCCCGGTCTCCGCGAGAACGAAGCCGTCGGACTGGTCAGCAAAGTTCTGTACGATCTAGGGTCGGAATACGTCGAAGCCGTGAATGCAATTTCCGGCGAGCGCTGCAATCCTCATCCTCATGTGTTTTCCGATCGCGTGCTGCGCCCTGGCGATCCCGTCTACTACGACATTCTCCACTCCTACATGGGATATCGCACCTGCTACTACCGCTGCTTCACGGTTGGCTACGCCTCGCACGCGATGGTTGACGCCTACAAGCGCTGCCGCGATTATCTCGACGCGGCCATTGAACTGGTACGTCCCGGGCGCACCACCGCGGAGATTGCCGCCGTCTGGCCGAAAGCGCAGGATTTTGGTTTTAAAAATGAAGAAGATGCCTTCGCTCTGCAGTACGGCCACGGCATCGGGCTTGCAATCTGGGAGAAGCCGGTGATCAGCCGCCTGGTTTCGTTCGAGCATCCCGTCACGATCGAACCTGGAATGGTCTTTGCGCTGGAAACTTTCTGGCCCTCAACCGATGGTTGGAGCGCGGCGCGCATCGAAGAAGAGATCGTCGTCACGCCCACGGGGCACGAAGTCATCACTCGCTTCCCGGCGGAACAACTTCTGGTGGCGGGGGCGCACTATTTCACGGTCGACGGACCGCTGCCGACAACTCGCGAAAGTGAAGCCGCGCCCAGCGCTCGCGTGCT
>DATNKA010000141.1:0-16064 GCA_035603655.1 Candidatus Acidiferrales bacterium
CGGCGCGAATCGATGGATCATCCGGAGTCGAAACAGGCGATCGAGGATGAATGCTCGATCTGCCATATGCCGGCTGTCCGGATGGCGGACCGGGATGCGGGAAAACATACACAGGTCTTTTCGCGACTTCCGTTGCAAAAGTTTCCCCAGGGGGACCGCGCGGCAGCCGATGGAGTGACCTGCTCGGTTTGCCACCAGATCGAGAAAACGGGACTGGGAACGGAAGCGACCTTTGTTGGGAATGTGGTCATTGCGAAACCGATCCAGAACGATGAGCGGCCCGAGTATGGGCCTTTCGACATCGACAAAGGGCACCAGACCGTGATGCACTCCTCGACGGCGACGTACTTCCCGACCAGGGGCGACCATATTCGCGATGCCGGACTCTGCGGGAGCTGCCATACGCTGTACACTTCGGCGCTTGGACCCAACGGTGAGAAGGTGGCAAAGTTCCCGGAGCAGATGCCTTTCCAGGAATGGCAGCACAGCGACTACGCGACTACGCAGACGTGCCAGGACTGCCATATGCCGGTTGTGAACGGGCCTGTGGCGGTGACGGCGCTATACGGCCAGCCACGCGAGGGCATGCACCGTCACGTGTTTGTCGGATCGAATTTCGCGATGGAAGGGATGCTGCAGGATCATCGCGATGACTTGGCGACAGCGGCACTGCCGGAGGAAATGGATGCGGCGATGAAGCGCACTGCCGAGTTTTTGAAGACGCAGGCGGCGAGAGTGACGATTACCCGAATGGATACGACGCCAAATGGGCTTGTCGTGGATGTGCATGTTGAAAATCTGGGTGGGCACAAGCTGCCTACGGCTTATCCTTCGCGGCGGGCGTGGCTGCATTTTGCAGTGAGGGACGGCAATGGGCGCGTAGTGTTTGATTCGGGCGCGCTCAATCCGGATGGGTCGATTGCAGGCAACGTCAACGACGAAGATCCTCGGAAGTTCGAGCCGCATTATCGCGAGATTACCAGTGAGCGGCAAGTGGAAATTTACGAACCGATCCTCAAGGATTCCGAGGGCAAGGTAACGACCGGGCTACTGCATGCTGTCGGGTATCTTAAGGACAATCGGCTGTTGCCGCACGGCTTCGACAAAACCACCGCAGCCAACGACATCGCAGTGACCGGGGATGCGGCCGACGATCCCGGGTTCACGGACGGTGGAAGCTCCGTGCGGTATGTGGTCTCGACCGGAAATGCAACCGGACCGTTCAAAGTGGAGGCGGAGCTTTGGTTCCAACCGATCGGGTTTCGGTGGGCGCATAATCTGGCAACTTACAAGGCGGAGGAGCCGCAGCGAATGGTGCGGTATTACGAAGAGGCAGCCCGCAAGTCGGCTGTGGTGTTGGCTAAGGCGGAGGCTACTCGGTAAGGATGTTCCTGAAGTTCGGCTGCGTGGAACACATAGCGTCCTCCGGTTTGTCGAGGGCGCTCGGCCCAATCGGGCGGTGGCTCTTGCGTCGTCCGTACGATAGACCTCGCCCAGCCTTCAGCGCACGACGATCTTGCCGGCTAGCATCCCTTTGGCGAGATGATTTTCGATCTGCCATGGAATCTCACCTGACGTATTCGGCTGGAATTAAAAATCGTAGGCTTCGCCAGACACGATATGCAGAATCGCGTCCTGCGACATCGCGAGTCGCGAGGGGAGCATCGGCCCCGTCCTTCGCGACAGCGCGCCACGTTACCGGATGCTCCTGGCTCGCGAGCTGAACCTTCGCTCCGAGATCGGGCGCCATGTTGACTACCCGCAGCCTATCCTTTGCGTCGCGGCTGAATGCCGCTCCTTAGAACGCTGATCGCGTTTGGTTTCACGCTGTTTCCTAGCCGAATGATACGAAATCTCATCAAACCCGAAGTCGGGACTCCCGAACTAGCGTCTGATATCCTGCCGGTATGGAAAATCGGTCCTTGAGCGACGTGGGTGGGACGCCCGGCGGCCTCGGCCACTTCTTGATCGGTTTCGCCATGACTTGTGTTGGAGGATACCTTCTCAGCAATCAAGTCAGCGTGGTCGGCTCCTACTGGGGATTTTACGGAGGCAATACTTTCGGTATCACGCTCTTGCCGATGCTGATCGGAGTGGGCCTGCTTTTCTGGAGTGGGCGCAGCCTGGTCGGATGGCTTCTTACGATCGCGGGCGCGCTCTTCATTCTTGCGGGCGTTATTGCCAACATGCATATCTATTTCCGGCCAACGAGTCTCTTCAATACGCTGGTCATGCTGATTCTGTTTGTTGGAGGGCTGGGATTGATGGCGCGCGCTCTCCGCCCGCATCGTGGGCAGAACACCGAGTGACTATGCCTGCCGCTGCTAACCACGAGAGATGTTTGAGAAATTGATTTGAGCGCCGCGAGAAATGGACTGACGGAAATTCCGTTTGACGAATATTCGGTGCGCACGCAGAAGTATCTGGAGCGCGCCTACGGAATCCGCGTCGTGACCAGGGATATTCCCGATCCTCTGACGGGCGACCTCAACGGCGCGGAAATCCATATTGATTACGCCGTCAGTCCGGAACAGCGCTTGTTCCTGTTGGGGCACCTTTTTGGGCACACCGTGCAGTGGAATACGGACCCCGCGTTGTTTGAACTTGGCCAGCGGTATCAGCCTCCAGTGAGTGAAGATTTGTTTCCCGCCATTATTGCCTACGAACGTGAAGCCGCGTGCTACGGACTTGCGCTGTTTCATCAGATTGGCATCACTGATATTGACCGCTGGTTTTGTGATTACACGGCGTGCGACCAGGCATACTTGCTGCATTTCTATCGCACGGGAGAGAAACGGGATTTTGGGGCGTTTTGGCGAAACGATGCGCCCGCGATTGAGCCTAAGACAGTTCCCACGTTTACTCCGACCAGAAGGTCTCTTCGGACGGAGGGAATCGTGATTTGATTTTCCACTGCAGAACCGCCCCGTCAATGCGGGCCGGGATGTGCTCGCAACCTTATCTTTATTCCTGAACCTATCCTTGGGAGCTTTGTCGCGACGAAGCCATAAGTTCATTGGTCTGGCGGATCAGTTCACTGCGGTCGATGTCGCGGTATTTCTTAGGGAGCAGGCTCTTGCTGGTGCATTCCAGCACGGCCACCAGATTCTGCAGATCGATTTCGGTTGGATAGTACGGCGGGATGAAGTCTTCCAAAGCCGCTTTCAAATCCTCCGTATCCACGGCGGACTTATTCAGCAGGCTGCTCCTCATGTGACTGCGAACCAGGACAGCCTCGATATCGGCTCCCGACAAGCTTCCTGCCCGGTCCAAAAAGAATTTCTCCACTTCTTCCGGAAAGGGCTTCATACCCACTTTCCTCTGCATGGCGCGCAAAAGTGCGAGACGCTCTTCTGGTGTCTCAGGATAGAACAGAGCGATGTGCTCTTCCGCTCTTCCCTGCCGTTTGAGATCCACTGGCAACAGATCAGGACGGCAAGTGAGGAGAAACCAGATCACCTTGCCGCGCAGTTCGGTATTCCCCATAAATTGCGCAATCTGGGCGAACACGCGATTGCCCACGCCGCTATCGCCGGAACTTGAGCGGTCTCCCAGTTGAGCGTCGGCTTCATCGACAATCACCGCAATCGGGCTCATCGCTTTGAGTAGAGTCAACACTCTCTCTAGATTGCCTTCGGTAACGCCCTGCCACATGCTGCGAAAGTTCTTCAGCGTGACCGCCGGAATTCCGACTTCGCCGGCGAAGCAGGTAGTGATGAAGGTTTTCCCCGTGCCCACCGGTCCACAGATTACGTAGCCCATGGGAAGGACATCGGTGTTGCCGGCGCGGATTGCTTTGGCGGCATCCTGCAGTTTTCGCTTTGCCTGGTCATTTCCAGCAACGAACGAAAGATCAAAACGGCTCTGCACGAATTCCAGGAGGCCGCCGGATTCTGCTTCAATCAGATCCTTCTTACGTGCCGACAGAGCTTTCAGCGTGAGTGGCTGCCGGTTCTGAACGGCGTGGGAAATCAAACTCTGCAACTGTACTCGTTTCAAGCCGGCGCCCAGAGTGGCGAGCGATTCGTCGCTGACCTCGGAGCCAGGAGGCAGTGCCTGATTTTTCAACTGTGAGCGGATGAATTCCAGCCGATCAGCGCAGTCTGGCAGCGGAATACCGATCGAAGACACCCCCGGGTTTTGTACGATCCCCTGATTCAGTTCGATCTGGTTCTCAGACACGAGGCAGATGGTGACGTCAGCATTCAGAAAAGCGGAATTCCGCGCCCAGCGTTTGAGAATAACCAGGGCATTGCGATCATCGGCAGACATCCCCGAAACATCGCCGGCGGGAGCAATGGTCTCGGCGAAATCGATCACCAGCCCGATCTTCTTGCCGTCGGCGATGCGCAGGCGAAGATAGTTGTCTAGCAGGTTCAAGACAGCATCAGGGTTGCGCGGCACGCCGCCTTGCGAGTAAGTAGTCCCGTGAAAACTGTCGTAGCCTTCAAGGGCGCGGCGGAAGTCGGCTTGAGTATCGGAGGAACCGAAACTGAGGCCGCCACGGTCGTAGTGCAGAACCAGATCCCGCTGACCAAAAAGCGCACCGGAAAGAAACTCATCCAAGGGAACGAAGGTTGTGATTTCCTGACTGTGAAGGGGTACCAGGTCACGCACATTTCCGTACAGTACAAATAGCGCGAAAGAACGCGAGTAGTATTTTTCGGAGAGCTCACGCGCCCACGCGGGAAGGCCGTCCAGATACTTCCCTAGTGTTGTTGAGTTGCCTGCCATCTAGTTCGACATCCGCACGCGGTTTGGGCTCGACGATGTTGAGCTATCGTCCAGCGACATCAATCCATCCAAGTCCGGCGACATCCCGCTGAAGATCGCCTCCACCTGCTGCACCGTCTGTTCGGTCTGCTCCACGTCGTGGACCAGACTGTCGAGCCGCTCGCTCACCTGCTGCGGGTCGCGCATGGTGACGGATTGATCCCGCACCAGCATCAGCACGTCCTCGACAGCAAAGCACTGGGCATCGACCACTTTACGGTTTTCGGAAATCTTCGCGAACTTTTCCAGGCGCTTGGTGAGAATCTCAACCCGCTTCTTGTTGATCTCCTGCACCTTCGGCGGGTCGCTGCTCAAGGTTTTCTGCAGCGAGGCGATTTCGTGCTTGATGCCATCCTGCTCGGCGTTTTTCAAATACTGCTGTTGCTGCGCCGCGCTCGACAAGAGCCGCGCATAGCCATTCAGCAAGCCTTGAAGTCGCGTGTCGATTTGTTGTAAGAAGATTTGCGAAGTGGAGGACAACTGAGCAAAGTTGGTGCGAATCGAACCGCATACCTGCGCGGCGTGAATGTAGCGGCTCTGCAACTCGGCAGGCAGCACCCGAAGCATTTCGCCCAGTTGCTGTTGATGCTTCTGTTGCTCTTCGGCGAATTTCCACGAGCGCACCAACCGCTGAAAACGCCAGTTCTGCGGGACGATGGCGAGATACATCAGCTCCAACCCACTGGCCAGGAGAATGGGGAGTAAGCTACCACTCACCACAGCGAACGCACCCGCGCTGACCATGGCGATCCAGTTATATTGCAGATGGAACGCTTCTTTTACGTAGTTGATGTTTTCTTGCGGAGGGGGAGGGCCGGGCTGATCGTCGTCTCGCATGCCCTGGAAGTCGCCGGGAGCCATTTAGACACTCACCCGCACCTGTCCGCTTCCGGGAGCGCGGCGCAAACGTCCGAGGACATAGTTCGCCAGTTCGTGAAACTCATTTCTTTCTTTCAGATTCAAATCGCGTGGCCGATCGAATGGCACCTGAACATCCTCCACAATCGTCCCCGGATGCGCACTCATAATAAAAATCCGATCCGCCAAGTAAACGGCCTCCTCAACGTCGTGGGTCACGAACAAGATGGTGCTGGCGGTTTCGTCCCACACTTTGAGCAGTAGCAACTGCATCTCGCTGCGAGTCTGAGCATCGAGAGCTCCAAAGGGCTCATCCATGAGGATGACCGCCGGTCGCAGAGCCAGTGTGCGTGCGATCGCAACACGCTGCTGCATTCCTCCCGAGAGCGTCTCCGGATAGGCGTTCTCAAATCCGCTGAGGCCGACATCCTGAATTAGCCGGGCCACCGTCTCCTTCCGTTTCTCTTCCGGGACGCCGTTGATCTTCAACCCGTAAGCTATGTTACCAGCGACCGTCAGCCAGGGAAACGAGGTGTACTTCTGAAACACCATCCCCCGATCCTTCCCGGGAGCGTGCACCGGTTTTTCATTCACCAGAATTTCGCCCGTATCAGCATGGTCGAGACCGGCGATCAAGCGCAGGAGAGTTGACTTGCCGCATCCCGAAGGGCCCAGCAGAACTCGGAACTCCCCGATGTCGCGCCCTTCGCGGGAGTACGCATCCTCAATCTCGAAATTTATGTTCTCGAGCGCGTCGACTTTCGCACCATCGGCCGACACGAAGGATCGGCTGATGTCGCGCACGGTGATCTTCGATTTCTTAGGCTCCATGCTTGGCCGCCTTCAGGTGTGCGGTGGCGCTGGGAACAGACGCACCACCTCCGGAAAAAGTCGACCCGGCATTGCGCCAGGGAAAAAGTCGACGTTCCAGGAAGGTCAGCAGGAAGCGGAACAGGAAGGCGGCAATACCAATCGCGATGATTCCCGCATACACGCGCTCGAAATCCAGAACTTTGCGCGCGGCCTCCACCATGTAGCCGACACCCTTGCGGGAGTTCACCATCTCGGCCAAGATCACATACGTCCAGCCGATGTCGTAGAGGATGCGGAATGACGAGAAAATTGCCGGCAACGACGCGCGAAAGACCAGCCACAAAGCTTGCGGTTGATTCGCACCGAGCGTGTAAGCCGTTTCCAGTAGTGCATTATCCACCCGGTTGGCCTCTTCCACCACCACCGCCAACAGATAGAAGAACATTCCAAACCACAGGAACGCGACCTTCATGGTTTCATCGATGCCGAATAAGGCAATAAACGCCGGCAAGAACGCAGTCAACGGCATTGCGCGCATAGGAGCGGCTACGGGATTAATCAGCTCGAAAAGGCCGCGGTAGCTCGACATGAGGATGCCCAGCGGGATCGCGACCACTGCGGACCAGAAAAACGCCTGGGCAATCCGCCACCAACTCATAAATACGTTGCCGAGAAGATCGTACTCTGTCCACAGCTTGCCAAAGGCCTGAATGACTCCCATGGGCTTGGGCAATGAGAAATTCAGTTTCCCCCAATAGGTCAGGGCGATCCAGAACAATACGACAATGCTCCAACTGATGAATGCGAATGCCCATCGAATGCGCGGAGGAACTTCTTTTCGAATGGTGAACCAATCGCTCATTGTGTCCTGTCGTCGTAACCTGCAAGAGAGTGCTGCCTATATGTTCGTTGGTTAGGAAGACACATCCCTCAGGAGCTAAAGCTCGCATTCCGCCAAGCCCTGAATGTCACGCCTGAAGCCGTGCCGTACCCAAAACAGAAGAAGCTTTAGCTGGAAGGGTTGGCATACACCTTGATATCCGTGCGCCGATTTTTTTCCCGTCCTTCCGGCGTCGTGTTGTTGTCGATCGGCTTGTCCGGACCGTTGCCGGCAGTCCTCAGCCGAACCGACGGAAAACCATACTTCTGTATCAGGTAGTTCTTCACCTCGTCCGCGCGCGCGTGGGATAGCTGAATATTGTAAGCCCGCGAACCCGTCGAGTCGGTGTTGCCATCGATGTCGACTACGGTGTTTTCATAGGCACGCATCGTGCCCGCGAGTTCATCCACGATCGCGCGTGAATCGAGGCTCATGCTGGAAGAGTTGGGATCGAAGTAAATGGAGCGGTGTTGCGTCGCGATCGGTGTCGCCCCCTTCGCGGGCTCCTTGTACTCGATCGGGGCTTCGCTCGAAGCCATGGAGAAGTTGTCGGCTAACTTTTCAACATAGCGGCGATCCAGACTGTCTTCCGGATTGAAGGTGTGTTTAATGACCCGCAGTTCCCGGTACATATCCTGCGCCATGCCGAGGATGTTGGCATAATCTGCGTTGGACCCGGCGGCGCCCATGAATGAACGGTTGTCGGCGTAATCCGCCAGCTTCACGCCGCCGAGCATCGTCTTCGCCAGGTCAGAGGGAATATTGAAATCCTTAACCGTGCCAATCAGGTTATACGCCCGCTCGGGCTGTGTCTTGATGAACTCAACGCCTTCGATCCAGCCTTGGGCGAACTTCAACAAAGTCTGCGGATGCTTGGCGGAGAAAGTATCGCTCACCACGAGAATGTCGGCGATGAGACGATTCGCAATCCTGGTGTCGTAGATTTTCTTCGATCCGGGCCGCTTGGCGACCGCATCGCTCATGTCCGGATCCCAGGCTACGGCCGCATCGACTTTCTCTTGCGCGAACAGGGTCGCCGGTTCGATGCCATCCTTGGTGTGAACAGCGTTGCTGAAAATTTCGTTGCGCTGTTCCGTGCCAAGCCCAGAGGTCTTGAGTCCGTTCCACAGCAGGAAGTGCGAGGGCGTGTACGGGGCGAACGCCACCTTCTTTCCGGCCAGATCCTCGATGCTGTTGATTCCCTGTTTTCCGATGACGCCATCGGCGCCGCGTGACCAGTCCACCATCAGAAACGCATGGGAACCGAAGCCCTTTTCCTTGAACTGCGCGTAGTCCTTCGCGTAGACGTCGGCAGTCGTCAACATCACATCGACATTGTCGGTTGCGAGGGCAGATGCACCTTCGGTCCAGTCGTCGATAATTTTGAACGAGACCTTGAGTCCTTTCTTGCCGTAGATAGAATCCGACTGCGTGTCGAGCCCGCCATTCGCCACTAATCCGCCGACGCATCCGACCCACACGTTGACGCGCACGCGGACCTCGGTATCACTGCTGGTGGAAGATGCGGGTATCAACAGAGGCTTGGTGGCGTCCACCGTTTCCCCGTTTGCGGAGGCGCTCTTGCCGCCCACCAACTTAGTGAAATCTATGATTCCGTATCGATTCAGGCTGTAGCCAACCAGCGCTACGCCGATCAGGAAAATAAGAACCCACCCACCTCTCTCAATTTTCACGGCCATAAGATTTTCCTCCGCCCTTTCCCGTCCGCTTTCCTGCGTCTTCGTAAACCAGGTGCTTCTCCCGCACTCTAAGAACCATCGCTACGAAGTCCGCTGCGGTTCCTTCGCGGCGATTGTTTTATCCGCACCGGCGGGCGCCGCCGCTTGTGGCGCAGACAGTCCCATTTCGATTTTGAATTGCTTTACCAGTTCGCTGGCCTGGAGTTTCTCGGCCTCGTCGTCGATCTTTATCTTCTGCTGGTCCACGTTGCTCATGGCCATATCCATGCGAGCTTCGTTGACCGCGGTCATCTCCTCGATCTTGCGGACCATTTCGTCGTGCGTCTGGCTGATGCCGGCCACTTCGAACTGCTCCATGGCGTCGGCAACCTTTTTCTGCCATTGGGCGCGGCGGTAATCGGCAATCGCGCCCAAAGCCTCTTGCGTCTTTCGATCTTTCTCGCGCATGAAGGCCTGCTTCACGGCCATCGCTTTATCGAATGCGGCACGGGCGGTGGTGAGCTGTCCCTGAGTCCTGGCCAGAGCACCCTTGGTCTGTTCAAGTTGAGCGGCATAGGTGCCGGCGATGTCGTCGCGATTGGCCTGAATCGCGGTTTTCACCCTGGCCGTCAAGCTGGCGACGTCGTTCTTATACTTGGCTTCTTCTTTCTCGAGCAGGGTTACGTTGGCCTTGACCATGGCGATGCTCTCGTTCATGCGAGGCACCTGGTCGTTCATGTCGCGGATGTTCTGCTGCAGAATCAGTTCCGGATCCTCTGCCACCGAAATGAAGAAACCGACGAATGATCGCACCACTCTCGTCAACCGTTGCCACATAAACCCTCCTGTTTCAGGAACGCTGCGCTGTCTTCGATGGGGGCGGCGGCGCATTCACATCGCCCGTCGTAATAGGATTTTCGCTGGTAAAATATCCGACCGCCTCGGCGATCTTCTTTTCTTCCTGCTGTTTCTTCAAACGCCAGCCGGTGAAGCGTTCTTTCTCGCGAGAAATAGCTTCGTTGTTGCTCTGGATCTTCGCCCTCTGCTCGGTTACATACTTATCGATCTGGGATTGAATCTCAGAGTTTTCTTTTGTCTTGCGGGCTTCCAGTTCTTCGGCTGCACGCTGCTGGACGCGTTCGTAGGTATCGAGAGCGCGGTCTCGGCGAATCGCATCCTGAATGACGTCCTTTACGTCGATGCCCGCGGCGTCGAGGGCGACCAAAACCGAGGATCGCTTCACATCGGAAGGCAAATTCCGAATGCGCTCGCTCTCCAACATTTGCGAAATCTTGAGGATCGAGTACCCCTGCGGCGCCGGAGGAATCTCCGCCGCCTTGTATATTTCGTCGAAGGAAGTGGGATCGGAGACGGGGGTGGTAAATTTCGGCTCCGCGGCCATGCTGGATGCGATCTCTGCCACGCTCTGAGCCGCGCTCTTAGTCGCGACCGGCGTGCCCTTCGCATTCGGCGGGTTCGGCTCGGCTCCGACCGGGTCATCGACGGAAACGATGTAGTTGTACCACTTCTTGGGCATTCGGCCTCCCTACTTTGCTAACGAACCCAGCCTCGAAAAGAAAGTGTCAATGCAGTGACCCAGAACGCTAACTGCCACTGGGTCCTTTGTCAAATGTTTTCAAATAGTTCCAAGTCCTGCCTGGCCTCCCGAGTGTCCCTGATTCGGTCGCGTGTCGCCCAACTCCGCTTATCCTGCTCAACCAATTTAATCGCACATCTCGTACCTATTCAATTCAGATAGAATGAGCAACTTACCGTTCAAAATGAACACCATTTTTGAACGAATCAAGGTGTGAGGGTCAGGACCGGATTGTGCCTGCTAACGATATCTCTTCCATTCTGAGTAAAGTTGTTGAGACAAAAGCCGAGTACGACATTCGCCTGCTCGCCCAGCAGTTGGGCACGAACTATCGGTCACTGATGTATTGGCTGAGAGGAGAGCGCCCGGTACCCGCGCACTTTCTGCCGCGAATATGCGTGCTACTAGGCAATTACGAGGCGCTTGATTTTCTCGAGAGCCAGGCCGGACGGGTGGCGTTCAAACTCCCCGACCCCAAGATTACTTTGGATCAGGAGCTTATTGCAGTTTCCCGGTTGATCAGGGAAGTCGGCGAAGCCCTGGAGAGCGTCGCGGAAACCCTGGCCGACGGTATTGTCGAAGAAAGCGAATTGCGAACAACCATTCCCAAGATCGAGGCTGTCATTCAAGAATGCGCTTCACTCAGGTACTTGTTAGAGGACCTCTCCAAGAAACAGAAAAAGAGGAAAAAAGGCTGAGTGCTAGGGATGTTCGGTTTTTCCATCCAGCAAGTTCAGCGCATGGGGCACCAACTCCACCACGGCCTGCAACGACTCCACTGCCCCGCCGGGACTGCCGGGCAAATTTAAGATGAGGGTCTTGCCACGCACCCCGCAGACCCCGCGGCTCAGAGGCGCATAGCGAGTCTTTTTGAAGCCTTCGCTTCGCATCCGCTCCGCCACGCCGCCGATCAGGCGCTCACATATTGCTTCTGTTGCTTCCGGGGTAACATCGCGCTCCGCGATCCCAGTTCCGCCCGTGGTCACGATGAATCGCACTTCCAGCGCCAGGTGGACGAGAGCGTTCTGAATCTGCATCGAATCGTCCTGAACGGTTTGCCTGGCCACCACGCGAAAGCCAAACTTTTCCAACAGGTCGGATACCGCGGGACCTGAAACATCCACGCGCTCCCCGCGCGCGCAGGAATCGCTGACCGTAACCACAGCGGCCGAAAAGGTTATCGGTGGATTAGGGTCAATTGTCGAGGAGGACATCTTCCTCCTCTTCCGTCCGCCCGCTGCCGCTACCTGCGACAGTCCCGGCACTCGTACTGGTATCGGCGGATGTAGCAGCACTGGCACTGGCGCTGCCATCCTCGACGGCCTCGGCGCTGCCCTCGCGCTGCGATTCGTCGAGCAAGCGCAAACCCTCCATCAGCAGCCCTTGAGTGTTGAGTTGCGTGGTTTCCTTGTCGGTCTTGCCCTCGAAGTTGAGTTCGAAATTGCCGCCCGTCCAGCGCAGAACCTTGAAGACCGCTTGATCTCCCACCAAAGCTCCGTAGGTCGCGTGCTTTACCTGCCCTTCAGCAAAAAAGACTTCGCACTTTTCGCCTTCGTTATGGAGTTTGAGCTGGCAACTCTTGCGGCCCATTTCCAAGGATTGCATGAGATCGATCACATTCATTTGCGAAAGGTTGCCGCGAACCACGCCATCGGAGGGCGCGGTTTTCGCCATTTTCTCCAGGGCAATGCGGTCCACGGTGCGCTTGATCCGCCGGGTAGCTTCTTTCAAAAAAAATGGCTTTGCCAGATAGTCATCGGCGGCATCCTGGGGCGAGAGCCGCTCATCAATGTCCACGCGGCTCGCCATCAACACCGCAGAAAAATTCGCCGTCGCCGGACGGCTCTTCAACTTTTCCACCAATTGCCGTCCGTCCATACCGGGCATGCGATAGTCGCAAACCACAAGATCCGGAGGATCGTCCACCGCTTTCAGTAAGGCGTCTGCGGAATCCGTCGCCGACACCACGCGCGCAAACGGAGCAAGCGCGTGCTGAAGCATCCCCAACACCATGGGATTGTCATCCACCAAAAGGAGCTTGACGTCATTGGCCATTGTTTGACTGGATCCGGCTTGACTTCGTCTGGTTCGACTTTATTCGCCTATACTCCCCACTCTTCCCACCACTCTTACGCTCCAGCACTATCTCCCGAATCTCGATGCCTTGGTCGAGCCCTTTGACCATGTCATAAATCGTAAGGGCGGAAACGCTGGCAGCCACAAGCGCTTCCATCTCGACTCCCGTCTCAGCGGCGGTGACGACTTTCGTGGCAATCGAGACGCCATTCTCGCACAGCGTCATCTTCACATCAACGAAGGATAGGGGCAGAGGGTGGCAAAGAGGGATGAGATCGGATGTCCGCTTGGCGGCCATGATCCCTGCGACGCGAGCCACCTCTAGGGGATCACCCTTGGGATTTTGCGGCAGAGCTTGCAAAACCTCAGGTTTGATCAGGACAAAGGCGCTGGCTTCGGCTTCGCGTCTGGTCGCCGCTTTACCGGAAACATCCACCATGCGCGCGCGACCCGAATCGTCGTAGTGAGAGAGCTTGTCAGCCATGCGGAATCTCTATCTTACATGGGATGCTGCAGGGTGGAGTCGTCACCGTCTGCTGGCGGCGGGGATCAAGCCCGCTCAGCGCAGCAGCACAGCGGCCCACTCACCTGCCCGCATGTGCTCACGATCCGGCGGAATCACGAGAAAGCAGTTCGAGCGGACTCGGGCAGCGATATCGCCTGACCCTTGCCACGGGACAAGTTCGGCTTGGGTGTTTTCGTACTGGCCCGAAAGAATGGCAGGAAGGAAGCGCTTCAGTCCAAGCTTGACGCGGATTTCGGATTTCAAACGAGCATGCAGGAACGTAAGTGGGCGCGGGGACATTCCCGCCAGGGCCTCGATCACCGGGCGCGCGAACAGTTCGAACGTGACCATGGTTGAAACCGGATTGCCGGGGAGGCCAAAGAAATATTTATTCGATTCCGGAAGACGACCCTCGCCGGAAAAAGCGCCCGCGCCATATGGGACGCGGCCGAATACCACCGGGCGACCGGGTTGGATTTTTGCTCCGGTGAACAGGAATTCGGCCCGCATCTCGGCAAGCACCGGTTCGACCAGATCATAGCGTCCCATGGAGACGCCGCCGGTCATCAGAAGCAAATCCGCGTGAAATCCCTGTTCTATTAATTGACGCAACCGGACGGGTTCATCCGGAGCAATCGGCAGCAGTACCGGGTCGCCGCCAGCTTCCTGGATCTGCACCGCCAGTGAATAGCTGTTCGAATTGCGAATCTGCGAGGGACCGACCTCCGCATCGAGGTCGACTATCTCGTCACCGGTGGCAAGCACTGCAACGCGGGGACGAATGTACACCTTCAGCCGCGACTTCCCCACCGAGGCTGCAAGGGCGATTGCGGCCTCATTGAGCCGCAGGCCCCGGGGAAGCAAAAGGCTGCCGCGGTTGGCCTCGGCTGCTTGCAGCACAATGTTTTCCCCCGAGGCAATCTGTTTCGTGATTTCGACGGAGTCTCGTTCGCGAGAGGTGTTCTCAATCATGACTACAGCGTCGGCCCCGGGAGGTACCGGAGCGCCAGTCATGATGGAAAATGCTTCGCCAGGATTGAGCGTAATTGGGGCGCTGCCGGGAAGAGGACCCGCTTTGAGTTCCCCCTTGAGAGCGAGCCTGACCGGAAGCTGAGCCAGATCGGCAGCACGGACAGCGTAGCCATCGCGGGTAGATCGAGGAAAGGGAGGAATGTCGCGGTCGGCCGCAACCGGCGAGGCGAGAATCCTTCCGGCAGCGCGCATTAGGTCTACCGTTTCGCTAGCGCCTGGGGACCGCTGCGATGCGTGGTCTTCGACGACGCGCCGGGCGTCTTCAAAGCTGAGGACAGACTGGGATGGCGAGGCGGGCATACAAAGATGATAGAGCAGCGCGGTAGTAGAAATCGCCCTCTGTTAGCGGACCAGTTCCTGTCCTAATACCGCGGGATTGCTGGCGAAAGAGAGTCCGGTCTCAAGATCGACTATGCGGTCGCGCACCAGCTGTGCGATTTCACCATCGAAGTGTTGCATGCCTTCGGTGGCGCCGGCTTTCATGGCATCAAGCAGGGTCTTGCCGTCGCGCTCGCCTTTTTCTATGCACTCGCGCGTGCGCGGATTCGTTTTCAGAATTTCGGCTACTGGAACGCGGCCACTGCGATCCGTTTTCGGCAGCAGCCGCTGACAGATAATGAAACGAAAGGTTTTGGCAAAGCGTTCGCGCACTTTTTGTTGTTCGTCGGGCGAGAAAGAACTGACAATCCGCTCTACCGTTTTGGGCGCGTCCATCGTATTGAGACTGGAAAGCACCAGATGGCCGGTTTCGGCTGCCTCGAGAACGATCTCAATGGTTTCACGGTCGCGCATTTCTCCAACCAGAATTACCTTCGGCGCTTGGCGCAGAGCCGAGCGCAAGGCGTGAGCGAAGCTGGGGGTGTCACTGTGAAGTTCGCGCTGATGAACCGTGGAGCATTTGTGGCTATGCAAAAACTCGATGGGATCTTCGATGGTGATGATGTGGTAATACTTTTCACGATTGATACAGTCGAGCAGCACGGCGAGGGTGGACGACTTACCCGAGCCCGAGGGTCCGGTGACTAGTACGATACCGTCGCGCAGTTTGGCCACGTCGGCCAGGTGCTCGGGCAGGTTCAGCGAGGCGAAATCCGGGATCAAGGTGGAAATGACGCGCATCACAATTGCGCAACTGCCCCGCTGGATAAAGATGTTGACGCGAAACCGAGCGACGCCGGATAGCCCGTAGGATATATCGCACGATCCATGTTCTCGCAGAGTGGCGACTGCCTGTTTATTGTCGCCAATCAGGTCGGCGGCTATCTGGCGAGTGTCATCGGGAGTGAGGCTGGAAAGCCCCGGAACTTGTACCGGGATAAGCTGGCCGTAAACTTGCACCTGGGGCGGGCGTCCGGGAGAAAAAATCAAGTCGCTGATTTTTTCTGCAGCACGCAACATCGCTGCCAGCAGAACGGGAGTAGCTACTCTGCCGCTGCCGGAATACCCTTCCAGAGAAACCGAAATTGGTGCCATTCCAGAGGCTGCCATTCCATCCTCATAAACTGAACTTTATAACTGGACTCTAGGGAATTGCTGCACACAGAACGGAGAACAGCCAAACGGGGGGTTGAGCTGATGTCTCTACTTTACCTCGCTAACGGAAGAAGCGTAAGGACAGTAAGTACATAGCCCTTGGTAACGTCCCCTACCCCACGGAATCGGGGTAGGGGGACAGTCGCCTGGGTCGAACTGGAGAATTCGCAGTCGAATAATCCAATAGCAAGGTGATTTTCGACCTGGTCGGCACAAATGGAAAAGGACGGCTGGGTTGAGCCGTCCCTGTTTGCTGGTTGCAGATTCCGAAGGAGACTACTTTTTGGGTGCCGCCTTTTTCTTAGTCCCAAAGCTGGT
>DATNKA010000142.1:0-5321 GCA_035603655.1 Candidatus Acidiferrales bacterium
CAACTTCCAACGGATGCCCGGCAGATGTTCAAGATGTGCAATGTTGAGCAACGACCAATCGGGCGCGCCTGCGACTAGCGACACCAGGAAGCTGCGCTCGTCGTCATCCAACCCATGCTGGAGTTCGCGCACCATGCGTTCTCGCGCGGCGAGAAGTGCATCCAGCGGTACGGGCTCGGCAGTCATGCCCTGGAAGTTGTGTTCGTAGTCGTTCTGGATGTTTCGTAGCGGCGGGAACAGCACCTCGTGAACAGGCCGGTTGCCGCTGGCCAGGTAAACAACGAAGGCGCGGCGGATCCCGGGCGTGATGCCCTCGTGCGCAAAAAGCAGCATCACGTCGAAGAGGTCGCGCGGGTGCTGACGATCCAGTGCAGCGACCAACTTTCCGCCATACATATCCTCCAGCGAGACCACCGGGATGTTCAGGTCGGCCATCAGCACTTCGCAGGCCGTGGGCGTGAGCGAGGCGCGACGCACGGGCCGCACCGTGCCGCGCATCACGAAGTTGACTTCGACCTTGATCTCGATGCGTCCGCTGCGAACCAGCAGTTTGGTTTCGCCGACATCGGCCGCCGATGCATGTGTTTGGAATCCCCGCTTCTTCAATCCATCGGACGCCTGCCGGAGTGACGTCTGGATGCGCGCAAGCGCTTTATCACGCGACAGTGTGTGATCGGAGAAAACTAGATCGAGGTCCACCGACAGGCGCGGCATGTCGCGTACGAACAGGTTGATCGCCGTGCCGCCCTTCAGCGCGAAGGTGTCGTCCACGAATACCAGCGGAGCGACTTGCGTCAGCAGGCGTGCGGTGTCGAGATAGGTCTGATTCATCTCTTGAGGACCAGTAAGCCATCGGCCGACCGGGAAACCCAAGGCCGCTCACTGCCTGTCGGCAATGTGGCCGGATCGAGCTTAGCGGCCCAGGGCAGCGTGCCTTCGCGGCCAAGCTGCAGGCACAGCCGCACGGTCTTAACGCTCGTGCAATGCTGCAACAGCTTACGCAGCACGTCGGCCCGCAGGCTGTAAGCGCTTTCGACGAGTTCGCGGGCTTCCTGCAACGACTGGCGCACGCCGACTTCGCTCAACAGCTCCAGCAGAGCGCGCTCCGGCGCAGAAACCTGCGGCGTCCCGCTGCGTTTCTCGAACGAGCCGACTTGCAGCAAGGCTTTCGGCTGCTCGTCGAACAGCCGCTTTCGGTGGTATTCGGCCGGGAAGCGCTCTGTGAACCACTCCGGCAAATGCCTCGCTGTCCAGCCATAAAGATGCAGAGCGGGCTGGTGCGACACGTACTGGCGCAGGCCATACCAATCAAGCGCCGACTTGCCGCCTACGTGCAACCCCTCGAACTTGCGCTGCAGCAACAACAGACTGGGATGCAAACCGAGGGCGTCGTTCGGGCGGCAATACACTCCACGCGCCAGGCGCTTGAGCCAGCCCGCCCGGACGTAATGAACGGCCAAGTCCGCGGAGATGCCTAGCGCCGCCAGGTCCTCCGAGATCAGCGGCGCTCCCGGTGAAAGTCGGGTGTAGAGCGCGTTTAGCTTGCTTGTGCCAGTCGTAGCCATACTACGACTTATATGACTTTTCCAAATAAAAGTCAATTTGATCTGGCGCTTCCAGTCGTAGCCATACTACGATAACCAACACTTATTCAAATACTTTCCTACCACCCCTTCATCGCGAGCACCAACAACCTAATGCCATCCTCTACAACACCACTGGCAACTATTCCCCCGCCACGACGCGCCCTACGACGCGCCGAACTGCGCAAGATTATCCCGCTGTCGTACACAACCATCTACGAAATGGAGCAACGGGAAGATTTTCCAAAACGTTTCTATTTGACCCCGCGCTGCGTTGTTTGGGATTCAGATGAGGTTTATGCATGGCTGGACGCACGCAAACAACTCGAGCAACAAACCAAGATCGGACGAGCGCCAGCGCCGAATCTTCAATTGCGCAGGCGCCGGCCTCTCAAGTCGCGGTTGTAGTTGAAGGAGCCGTGTGCTTTTGGCGGCATCATGATGGGAAAGGTCGGTCACTCCCACTCAGTTGACGTACTGTCTTAATAATCAGTTGATTGCACGTCACGGGTATCCTACGGGTATCTTGAACGAACCTAGAGCTGAGCCGTTTTTAAGCTCTCTATTTCGCTTTCCAAATCGGCTACTTTTTCTTCGAGTGAATTGGCCAGTGCAGATACGCGAACTAATTCTGCGTCACTAATATCAAACAGTTTCCGATTCTCTCGAATCTTTCCTTGGATTTCTACAACCGAAGCGAAGCAAGCTGCTATCAACCACGAGATCCACCAATTAACGTCGCCCACCCAGTGAATAAAGATTGCTTCCCCAACAAAGAATCCAAAGGTGAGCGCACCCTTAGCAAACTCGATTGTCTTTGCACTAGCCATTTAGCCTCCTGGCATCAACTTAAGTCGGGTGGCACCCAGTTATTCTTTCCTGTCTTCACGAATCGAGAGACATAGTAATAGGGATGTTTATAGGCAGGTTCAAACCAAAGCCAAAAGTTCTCGTCTGTAAACATAGTGTGGGTTCCAGGTTGCAGAACGCCTTTGTACTTCTCCTGCAACGCGATCATCTGGGCGACAAACACTTGCCGCGATAGATCTATCTGCTTTTCCAATTCAGGCTTTGGTTTGAAGTGAACAACCCAGCCAGTCGGCGATTTGTATCCGAACGGTGTTTGTTCCTTTGTGTACATCTCAGGGTGCAAGTCATCCGACAGGTTGTATTCCTTGGCGATCTTCTCTTCCTGGATGCAATATTCAAACAGCTGCAATTTTTCATTTGCGTCGGTCAGCTGTTCTTCGAGTTTCGTTTGCGCGTCCTGAAGTAATGATAATTTCTTCTCAGCGCGATGGCCGAGCCAAAACCAAGCGATGATGATTAAACCAAGAGCTTCCCAGTTCGCGTGAGGCATGTATTCCATCGTCTTTCTTCCCTGATTTGGATGGGTGAGGAAGAGGGACTAACGGGTTCTTCCTCACCCACCTTTAGACACCAACTACCCGTTCATCCCCTGATTGTCAGGCTTAAAATCCAGAACTTCCTGGATCGCCTTAGCGATTGTCGGATCGTAGTTGGCAACCATGCCGGCCAACACATAAGCGATCTTACGCACCTCATTGATCGTGATGTCTTTCGGAATCACCATCGACACATCAAAGTCAGCGCGAATCGGCACAGCCACCAATCGAGTGTTGGAATTGACCACAGCAGCTGGTGCCGTTTCAACTTGTTTCTCGACCTTTGCCGGCTTTGCTTTCTTCTCGCCATCACCTGACGACTTGGTGCCCTTGTTGGCAGCACCCTTTTCCCAAGCCAGCCGATCTTTCTTCCAGCTCAGATAGTCGTTGATCGCAAGCACTGCACGCTTGGCGTAGATATCGACCGTTGCTCCAGTCATTGCGTCGTTCAGGTTCTGGAACCTGTGCTTCACGATGTCTAGATTGTTTAAAACATACTCGCAGGTCCGATTCTCATCTTCCAAAACCTCAGACAGCCGACCGACAGCGATCTTTCTAGCACCAGCAGTGTTGGCGTTCATAAAGCCCTGACCTGTGACTATGTCGTGCATCTTCTGCACATCTTCCAGTTGGCAATTGCTCATCGTCTTGTACCGTAAATGTTACGCAGCGAAATGTGCCTGCATTACCGATAATATGGACACGAGCCATTTCTTCAAGGGTAGCCTTTCACAATATGAGACGTATCTAGTTTTACTGGTAATTTGTACACGATTATCTCGTTGATAAAGCTCGCAATATCATCTTCTCTTTGACATAACCACGGAATTCCATGTCTCCATATTTGCTTTCGTCCAACATGTCTGGAGATATATCCAGGTCAAATCAATCAGTTAGCCGCTTAATAACAGCTTTTTGATGGTACCAAGTTCGTGGCAACAACTGTGGCCATAGAAATATGGAATTACCTGGCAAGGTCTTGGTAGCAAGAAAAACTGGACATACGTACAGTTATGCCGTGAAAGACCTGACGATCGACAAACTCAGTGATGAGTTCGGGCCCATACACCCTTTTAATAGAGTGCGGCTGCGGTCATACGCGTCGATGTTATCCAAACACCCTTACCGCTTTCGCTCGGTGGAACGCCAAGCTCGCTGACATCATCAAGCGAATGCGCTGCTCTAAGTGTGGCCAGAAGAAATGCAAAGCTCGAGCGCTGCGCGAAACAGCGCCGCGGAAGTACACGAGTCATTAAAATACGGAAACGAATCTCAACTACGCTGTTGGAGGTGTTGGAAGAGTTGGCAGAATTTCATCCCACGCTACAGATCTCTGCTTTTGGCGGTCTTCAATTTGCTTTAGCTCATCCCTCAAGTGACTCACCGGGTCCCAAGATCTATCCGGTATTTCGGGTATTTCGTATTCCTTTCTCAGGGTCTCTGTGAGTTTATGGGCCTGTAAACCTAGAAGGGAATATTGATGGCTTCTCGCTTCGAACCATTCGCTCTCATCAGGTCCGCTGACATTCTCGCTTACAGCTGCTACATAGTTCGCTGCCCGATCAGCAGAAGCCGGTAAGGCTAGCAATTTGTACATCATCGAGCGATCAATGCTTTTCCAGTTTACATCGCTCGGATAGGCAGGCGGCAGCGGCGCTGAAACTCGCGCTCGATTGACTCCCTCCGCATCTTCTTCACCGGAATCGATTGCTGTCGAGGCACAGTCCTCTACATATCTATCCAGAATACAGACAATTCTAATTGCCAGATATCGAGCATCACGGCTACGGGCAAGGCGCTCCCGAGCGATTGGCATTACTGTACCAACAAGTACCCCAAGAAGCCCAGAAACCGCCGAAACGAGAGCAATGTTCATTTTCCCAATCCTTGGTGTTTTACCGATCTCAACATCGCGATCTACGAGTTTTGATACTCTAACTTAACGTCGCCACGGAACCACGGAATCACACGGCACACTAAGAATCCGGTAACCAATGCTCACAGTAATCAAGTGGAAGCATCAATGGTCCTGTCCCAATGACCGTATCGTTTGGGTAATTGTGAAGAAACTAGATGAGGCTTGGAAGAAAGACAAAGGATGCTACTTACCACCAGGGTCGTGTCTCAATAATCGAGTGGGCGAATGGTTCGTGAAGTTGGCCGCCGCCAAAGAGCGTGTTCCTATGCCTCTCATCGGATACTACGAAGAAAAGGTAATGTTCACAGATGGCCGGCATAGGTTTGGCTGGTGCCGAGACAACGGTGTTAGAGCTATGCCCGTTTCTGTCGAGTCAAATGCCCAAGTAAGACTTGTCGGCAAACTATTTGGGTC
>DATNKA010000143.1:0-4081 GCA_035603655.1 Candidatus Acidiferrales bacterium
GAGCCGCATCCGTTTAACTCGGCTGATCCTGATCGCAAGCCTTAGCCTCTTACCGTTGTCCATCGTCCAGGCACAAACGTCGTCTACGTCCTACCTCGGCTTCGACCGCAACACCTACCCCGGGGACGCTAATCTGGGAGCCCTGCATCAAACTTTCTCCTACACCGGCTACTGGCTGAACAACCCTCCGGGGGAGAGAACGAACACCTGGGCCGGCCACCGCCCGGCCGTCGAATCCGCTGGCTTCGGATTCCTCGTGCTCTTCAACGGACGGCTCTATGGGGAACTGAAATCAGTCGCCAACGCTGCGAAGCTTGGCAAGTCCGACGCGCAAGCTGCCGCGGCCGCCGCCCACCGCGAAGGCTTTCCGGCGAAGACCACTATCTTCCTCGACCAAGAGCAAGGTGGACGCATGCTGCCCGAGCAGAAGGCATACATCTACGCCTGGGTCGACGGCATCAGCGCCGCCGGATTCCGCGCTGGCATCTACTGCTCTGGCATCCCCGCCGCAGACGACGGCAATATCGTCACCGCGAAAGACATTCGTCAGAGCGCCGGCGGAAGGCAGATCGTCTACTGGGCGATTAATGACGCGTGCCCGCCTGCGCCGGGCTGTACTTTTCCCAAGCGGCCACCCAGCCCCAGCGAAAGCGGTGTTGGCTTCGCCGAGGTCTGGCAGTTCGCGCAATCGCCGCAGCGTAAAGATGTTGCCGCTCACTGCGCCAGCTACAGCCGCGACGGAGAATGTTATCCGCCGGGAATTTCCGCAGTCCAGCGGTTGCATGTGGACGTCAACACTGCCACGTCACCAGATCCCTCAAGCGGCAGAACGCGCTAACTTGCGAGCTTGCGCTATGCAACGGTAGCATCCACAACGGTGCTGGAATCTCAGTGCGGCTGCCGAAACTGTATCTTGCGGTCGCGTCCGGGCATCCAACCGTGGTAAGAGCAACAAGTGGCGTCAACATCCCCGCAGGCTGGGCGCTGAATCGGACATGATTTCCCCGACCACGTGCAGTGAGTCTGCTGTGCCGCTGGAAGCTTTCAACAACCCCGTTCCAACGCGAGCTGACACGAAGCATTTTTGTCGGCGCGTTATTGGAGCTGAAAGCGTGACAAAGCATGGCTACCGCTAGTGCCGTTTGCAGCTTGGAGAATTATCTGGTCCTGCCGGACCACACCATGGACGACCGCATTCGTGCGGCCCGTGAGGCTCTTGGCCGAGATCTAGTAATCCTCGGCCATCATTACCAGCGCGATGAGGTAATTCGCTTCGCTGATTTCCGCGGCGACTCCTACAAGCTTTCGCAGGAAGCCGCGAACGCTGCGGGCAAATACATTGTTTTCTGCGGCGTGCATTTCATGGCCGAAAGCGCCGACGTTCTCGCCCGTCCCGGGCAGATTGTGATTCTCCCCGACCTCAACGCTGGGTGCTCCATGGCGGATATGGCAGACATCACGCAGGTCGAGGATTGCTGGGAGCAACTAGTGCGAGCCGGTGTGACCACGGACTTAGGCGAGGGCGTCACACCCCTGACCTACATCAATTCTACGGCCGCGATCAAGGCCTTCTGCGGAGAGCGTGGAGGCGTAGTCTGTACATCTTCCAATGCCGCCGGTGCCATGAGATGGGGACTGGCGAAGACGTCCAAATTGCTTTTTCTGCCCGACCAACATCTCGGCCGCAATACCGGAGACGGTCTTGGCATACCGCTTAACGAAATGGTGGTCTGGGATCCTTACCTGATTAATGGCGGAGTCACTCCTGACCGCCTGCGCGCCGCGAAAGTAATTCTGTGGAAGGGACATTGTTCGGTCCACCAGCGATTTCTGCCGGAGCACGTCGACAACGTTCGCGCAAAATATCCCGGTATTCAAGTCATTGTGCATCCCGAGTGCCGCCTGGAAGTCTGCCAGAAAGCTGACGCCGTTGGTTCAACTGAACGCCTGCTACGAATCATTCGCGAGGCGCAGGCAGGTACGGAGTCGAATCCAACCACTTTTGCCGTGGGCACGGAGATACATCTGGTGAACCGCATGGGCAAGGAGTTTGCGGCGCAAGGCAAGAAAGTGATCACGCTTGACGATTCCGGATGCCTGTGTACAACCATGTTCCGCATCTCCCCGCAGCATTTGTGCTGGGTGCTCGAAAACCTACTCGAGGGCAACGTGGTCAACCAGATCAAAGTGAAAGATGACGTGAAACACTGGGCGCGGGTGGCGCTCGATCGCATGCTAGAAATTCAGTAGGAAAGCATGCGCCCGATGGTGCCGATTGCCGGCTGTTAATTGGCAGCCACCGCGCTCCCGCATGCGGTAGAATAGATTCAATGTCTGCCCGTACATTCACTCTCGACGAAGCCAAAATGCTCCTTCCAGTGCTGGAATCACTTCTGCGTACAGCGATCGGCGGCAAGAAACTAATGGAAGAAGTAGAGGGCGAGTTGCAGGAACTCAGCCATCGCATATTCCTGAATGGCGGCACCCACGTTGACGTTGTGGCCGTAGCCCGGCGGAAGGCGGAGCGGGCCAAGGCCGAGCAACGTGCCAAAGATGCTCTCGCGGAGATCGATTCCATTGGTGTGCAGGTGAAAGACATCGATATTGGCCTGCTCGATTTTCCCTGTGAAGTGGATGGCAAGACGGTGCTGTTGTGCTGGAAAATGGGGGAGAATTCCATTACCCATTGGCACGGCACGGACGAAGGATTCTCCGGCCGCAAGCTAATTGACGAGCGCATTGCGCGGTCGAAAAGGGCGAATTAGTCTCTGGGTTGCCCCCAAAAGCTTCACATTCCAACCAACTTCTTGCGCCGGAACATACTCCAACCTGCTGGGTTTAATTAGACAGAAGATTCAGGGCTAGACTGCTGGTTGTGGATTCGTTCCGCGCCAGGATTTTTTTGGGCCAAATTTGCCCGTTGCTGGTGCTGCCGCTTCGATGGCAAGCCCACCGGGCGAGAGGAAATAAAATGAAATTCCCCCGGATAGCTCATTTGTTAGCATTTGGATTTCTGCTGATGGTCTTAGCAGCGGTGTTCTCGTCTCCGTCCGCCGCGCAAATCGGCATCGGTATTTCGGTGCGCATCGGTCCACCCGCACTGCCAGTCTACGAACAACCGATCTGCCCCGGAGAGGGCTACCTTTGGACTCCCGGTTACTGGGCCTGGAGCGATGACGATGGCTACTACTGGGTTCCCGGAACCTGGGTGGAGGCGCCCGAACCGGGCTTGCTGTGGACGCCGGGTTACTGGGGTTGGAACGACGGTGTCTACGCCTGGAATGGAGGCTATTGGGGTCCGCAGATTGGATTTTATGGCGGTATTAATTACGGATTCGGATACGGCGGCAATGGCTTTTACGGCGGCGAATGGCGCGGCGGCCACTTCTTCTACAACACCGCCGTCATGCACGTGGACTCAACCCGCATCACCAATGTGTATGTAAATCGCACCGTCATCGTGAATAACAATACGCACGTGGCATTCAATGGCGGCCACGGTGGGGTGAGCGCGCGCCCGACACCGGAACAGGAGCGTTACGCCCATGAATCGCATCATCCGCCGGTAGCCGCGCAGGTGCAGCATGAGCATGCCGCAAGTCAGGATCGGGCTTTGCGCGCATCGAACAACCATGGACGACCGGCAGTAGCGGCCACAGCACGTCCGGGAGAGTTCAGCGGACACGGCGTGGTCGCGGCTAAGGCCGCGGGCGGGGCGTATCATGCTCCGGCCATGTCGCCGAAGGCAGCTCGTGCCACTGCTCCCGCTGGCAATCATGCTGGAGAGAATCGCTCCGTAGGAAACAAGTCGGCCGGAAACCGTCCGGCAGGGGCCCACGCCTCGTCGCCGAGCGGGACGAAGGCGGCCAACCGGCCATCCGCAGCGCCGAACAAGAGCACTACTGCAAACCGGCCGGAGAAGACGAACACAGCGCGTGGGAACACGGCTCGACCTAATGAAACTCACGCCGCGAAAGCATCGCCGGCTCCAGCTTCGCACGCGACGAAAGCGCCGCGAACTGAGACGGCTCACCCGGCTGCCGAACCGCACGCTGCAAGTAAGCCGAAGCCCGCGCCCAGG
>DATNKA010000144.1:0-5526 GCA_035603655.1 Candidatus Acidiferrales bacterium
GTTGACCGGGTCGCCCCACTTTTGCAGCCCCAACGGAGACGTCGGACAAACTCACAAAGAAAATCCTGAACCGCGTGGTTATTGTAACTCGCCCTGTTGTCCTGAGTGCCACTAACTCTTTCAGCCAGAATAAAGACACAAAACAAATTCCAGATAACCTGGGACAGGCGGATATATCTTGGGAACGAAAGCGATAGAAAAAGTCTTACCGATGTGCTGTCCGTGGCGGCTGACTCTCCATTACTACGCGCAGAATGCGGTTGATGCGCGTCTGGTAGCCTTTACCATGACGCTTAAGCCAAGCGAGCACGTCCTCATCCAGGCGAATCGTCAGTTGCTTTTTCGCGGGGGGCCAGGCCATCGTCGCCTTCTTGAAAAAGGTCTTGTCGAGCCGCGGAATGTCCGAATAGTCAATATCGCGATCCTTCATACGGTCAATCCGTGCCAAGTCGCTCTTGATAGATTTTCTGTTCACGTCGATTTCCCTTTCTCATGGAGATGATGCGCGACCCGTCGTCGCGCGGCGCATGGGCTATGACAACCAGACGCCCAGCAAGCCCAAAGTGATGAGCCGTTCTTCGCCGTAAGCAAAACGGTCGTCTTCGAAGGTGACGCAAGGCCCTGCAAACACCTACTCGGCATCCTCAAAGCTGAGGCCGTGCTTGGCGACGTTCGTCCGGTTCTTCGCCTCGTCCCATTCGTATTTCATTCCATCTCATCTCAAGCCTATTGTATTGCTGTTTGTAGTTACAGGCAAATTATCGAGAAAATTGGTAGTCGCTAACCATCTGATTGATTCCATCACCGATCGGTTTTTCTGCTTGCCGGCCATCGCTACCTGGGACGTTCTCGCGACGACGATTTTGGTGCCGGCTCGCGCGGTTTTCCCGTTAATGAGTACGTCATAGTTCATTGTGGCAAGGATAAGGACGTTTCGATTCTTCGCGTGGTACACGGTCGGGGCGACATGGAAGCGCTTTTCGGCGATTAATCACAAGGTGTGCCAGCTTGCAGAGTGTGTTCAGCCAATCCAGGCCGACTTCGCCGGCCATCAATTGAAGCGGCTAGCGGGTGTACGCAGTTGACGAGTACTTCAATGGACGTACGTGCGGCTGTTTCTCCCGACGGTCGTCAGGCTGGGTCCGGAGCCCCGGTTCCTCATATAGCCAGGCGAACCCGGCAACTTCGAGCGCGTTGAGACGCCGCCAAGCTACTATGGTTTCTTTTGCCGCTGGGGCGGTGCGTCGACGGTGCCCAGCAGAGCTTGGCGCACTGGTCGTTCTGATGCAAGCAAAACTTTTACTACTTCGAAGACTATCGCCGTGGCATAAGTGACTGCGATCCAGACACAGACCTCTTCGATGGGCAGACCGGACCAGGCGCCGATAAAAAATCCGATCATCTGGTGGTGCTGGAATCCCCACCACTGGTAGGGGACCGCCAAGGTGGCCTCCCAAAGCAAGCTGACGAGCAACATAAAGAAGAGCGTGAGGCTGAGGGCGCGCCAGTTGATGAAACGCCGTGCTACCGGGAAAAAGGAAACCGCCGGAAGGAGAGCTCCTACGACCAAGAATGTAAAGTAGCCGGGGAACCCGGCCTGGTCCTCCGGTAAGGCGAGATGCTTCTTAAAGAACCATGCCGCGCCAATCAACACTGCGGCAAGAATGAGCGAGGTGGGATGAAAGTGCAGAAGGCGGCGCACCGTCTTGGCTTCACTGGGGTAGTCGATGACGTTGTACGCCGCTACCCAGAACTCGCCCAGCCAGACATAGAGAAGAAGAACCGCAAGAAAGCCAGTCAAATAGAAAACGTACTCTTCGAACGGGACTGGCCTCCCGAGTGCGGGTGCGGGGATGCCCAGAGTGGCACCGACGTTCGGATAATCGAAGAACCACTGTGCGAAAACAAAATCGAGCAGGCATCCCAACGGTACGAGAATGGCCAGCGTCCACCCGAAGGCGCGCTGAGGAATGTGCAATCCCTCACTAGGCAGGAACCAAATGGCGATAAATGTGACGGGAACGATGAACAACAAAAGGCTAATGGTATATCCGTGCGGTGTCGAGCCTTGGTTGAGAGGAATGGGCGGAGCAGCGGTTCGAACCGAGTGCAACGTGATGGCGGCGGGAATCACGATCATGGTCAGCATGGCGACAACGGTCAACGCGCAAATCGTGGGACTCGGGAGTCCGTGAGAGCGGGGCGCGGGCATACTCGACCTCCAGTTTGTGATGGTAGCAAGACCGCAGAAACAGAATTTTTGAAGCAGCAAGAATTCTAAGGCTGGTGGGTAAGGCTTGTGTCACTCAGGCAGGTCTGCTATTCCGGGGAACGATACGCTGCGAGGTGAGGAATAAGGGAATCCGGAGTAGGTTCGGGTTGTTCAACTTTATGATCGATGATTCAGGCCTGCTCAGGGACCGCCGCTCCTGCTCAGCCGCAGATGGCGAACGGACAGATTTGATGAGAAGGTGTGCCGGGACTACACTTCGCCTCCCTGAAAACGATACCGAAACGTTCGCTCCTCAGCGGATTGCCTGGCAGGCCGAGTTCATCGTCAACCACCTTCAGCAAACGCCGAAACTCCGTGATGACATGACCTGTGCTTTAGCGCTAGTGCATTCACGGTCGGCCCGTGGCGGGCAGATATGATTGTCTCGCCCCCGAAAGGCATTGATCCCTTGCAACGAACACTCCCGCAATGTTTTTGTCAACTGTGTATTATCAAGAACTAGTTTCAGGCTCACACAACCACCCCGCAAGGGGTGGCCGCTGCTAAGAAGGAACCACACGAAATCGTTGCCAGCATTGGATGTTTGGCTAATCGAGCAAAGTTGAGCGAGAGCTGGCAGGACGGCGTTGCGGCCTTTGTGAGAGAGGTCATCGAAAACGAGACGGGTGTTGCAAGAGAGTGCGAATGCTGGTTCTGTCTGAAGAAGAAGTACAGAGAAGACTGAGCCTTGACGAAGTGATGGCATCACTTGAGGAGATGTTCAGTCGAGACTACACGAAGACGGCGCAGATGCCGGTGCGTACGCATATGCAGGCCTTCGCTGGATCGACCTGCCTGGTCATGCCTTGCAGCGACAGCGCTCTGCCGGGTGCGTGCGTGAAGGTAGTTACGGTTCGTCACGGCCCGGTTCGACGTGGGTCGGAGCTCAACCGCGATCGCGTTCAGGCCGATTGCTTTCTGCTCGAGCCAGTGAGCGGGAAGGTCTGTGCCGTAATTGCCGCAAATTATCTTACCGAGGCGCGTACGGCGTCGGCGTCGGCGATCGCTACGAAGGCGCTGGCTCGAGCTGACGCTCGTACGCTTGGAATCTTCGGCACGGGACGGCAGGCCCTCGCACATCTTCTGCTGTTACGCCGCGACCGAAGGTTTGAGCGCTTCCTGGTTTGTGGATCGAGCCAACCGCGCAGCGAGAATTTTGCCCAGTCGGTGGCAACCTATCACGGACTGCATGTCGAACCCGTCGACTCGGCCACCTGTGCCCAGGACTCCGATGTTGTGTGCACCTGCACCAACGCGAGGACCCCCATCTTTGATGGAAGCCTGATTCGCGAAGGAACGCACCTCAACCTGGTGGGCGGCTTCCAGCCCGACGCCCGCGAAGTGGATGATTTTGTTGTGGCCCGGGCACGCATCGTCGTCGATAGCTACGCAGGCGCGCTGTCTGAGGCGGGCGACTTGCTGATACCTCTCGCCCAAGGCGTCATCACAAACCTACGTATCGTCGCCGATCTGCACGAAATCGTGAGCGGCAAAGTGGAAGGCCGAAGAAACAGCCGGGATATTACTCTCTTTAAGAGCGTGGGTTTTGCATTGGAAGACCTGGTGGTCGCGACTTTAGTCTACAACCGAGTATTAGCCGAATAGAACCGGCGGGTGCTGCTGGCGTCCGTCTCGCGCGTCATCGCGTCGCAGCACGCACAGATGTCGTACCCAATACCCCAGGAGAATAAATGGAAAAACCGGTTCCGCAGCGAAGCAACACGGATCTGTACGGAAAGAAGAAATAAATGCTCGAAAGAATTCACCCTCTAAATGGGGCTGCTCGACTTCCAGACCCGCTTTCCCAAGATCCTGAGCATGGAACCTTTCTTGACGCTCCATCCAGTGAACGCGACCTTGTGCTTCCGGGACGGGTATGCAATACTCTCGCCCTATGAGGGGAGCCGAAACATCGACTAGGACGGAATCCCCTTCAACTCGGCCTCCTGTTTCGGAGAATGTAGTGCGATGTCTTCCCAGGTAGACGGAATGGATCCGCAAAGGAACGAAAACCCTGTACTGCACTCAAATGTCGCAACCAAGTCTGGGGGCAGGTCACTTTTTGGCGTTGCCCTGGCAAGCTATGTCTTTTGGCTTTTGCACAGCTTCGCTGTGCGAACGTCGTTAATAGCGATTCGGCAGATTTTCTCCAAGTTCCGGTAGTGGGTCAGTTTGAAATCCACAGGGCTTCCAGTCAGTCTGCCAATCGCGGCATGATGTGGTATGCCCAGTCGAGCTCCTAAGGCGCGGGGTTTCCTTGCGAACGCCCGTCGCGTCGTAGAACAGGCCATCGGAGAACGGATGGATTTAGCCCACCGAAAAATTCAGATGCCGGGAAGAATCCGGCCGCTCTTGCCTTGAGTAAACCTGGGTCATCTAAGGGCGGGAAAGCACGAGCCGCAAAGCTTCAGCCGCTAGACTCAGAGCCATTGCTAAGAAAGCAGCCAAGGCAAGGTGGCGCTAAGTTTCGCCCGTGACATCCTTGATCTCCATTCTGCGCCGCCTTGCATACCAAAATAAGCTCAGGGATGGGAACCCGCCCCTTGCGCATTCCGGGGCCGTCGGTCTTTAGCCGGAGAATCGGCTTCGGTTCCTGTTTTGCTTTTATTCGCCAACGATCCCTACCCAGTCTGGAATACACCCTCGCGCAAGCCCCACGATAGGGAGGGATCAATATAGCCGATAACTCGCTGAATTCAAGGAAACTATTGGCAAGCATCCTCGTGCAGCATAATGGTCAGCATGAGCAAACTAGACAAAACCCGCCGCGCTCAAATCGTAGGGGCCTGACTGACCACGATAATCTCGCCGCTCCGTCGGATCTCACGGCAATAAACCAAACACCGTAACCGCATTCCTGCCAGGAAGATAAACCTTCCCGTTGGCTATGGTAGGAACCGCAAACTTCACGGACAGACCGGCACTGTCGCGAGCCGCGTTCTGGCTCGAACTGTAAAGCAGATTTCCCAGATTTGTAGCATCGTAAGCATAGAGCACCGCCTGCCCCGTGTTGTTCTGATAATTGCTCTCTTGCATCGCCCACACAATGCCGTTCGTAGCTCCATTGGCGGAAATAGACGGCGTCGGCGACGGATACCCGAACACCACCGCGCTCTGGGACGTGCTCGTAGTAGAAAGCATCCCGGCAATTGGGTCAAAGGTGAACGCTCTCAACGCATCCGGATCACCCGGCGGGCGCTCCGCCGAACCACCCAGGTACAGCGTATTATTCCACCACGCCGGCGAACTCCACG
>DATNKA010000145.1:0-16770 GCA_035603655.1 Candidatus Acidiferrales bacterium
TTCAAACACCACGCACAATCTGTTGACTTGACGAATTCTTGGACCCAGGAAGCGTACACTGTTTTCGGCGTACTCGTGGCCAGACACCGTATTGTTAGGATACCTAGAGCTCAGCTGTTGGTTGGTTCGGTGACATTTACGGCCCTTCCAAAACTGGCAAGGGGGATCGTCAGTGACTTTAGCCACCTCCTACGACTATCTTCAGGTAACGCTGTCGGCAATAATCGCAGTGTCCGCATCCTACGCTGCTCTGGATCTCGCCGGACGTGTGACCGCGGCAAGTGGTTGGCCTCGTCTTGCGTGGTTTGCCGGCGGAGCAACCGCAATGGGTATTGGCATCTGGTCAACGCACTTCACTGCGATGTTAGCTTTCCGCTTGCCCACTCCCATTCGGTACCACTGGCCGACAGTCCTGCTATCACTCATGGCCGGCCTCGTTTCTTCAGCTTTCGCGCTTTATATAGCGAGCCGAAAGAAAATGGGCCCGCTTCGGGCGTTGAACAGCAGCGTCATCATGGGAATCGCCATTGCGGCTTTACATTACATTGCAATGGCGGCCATGCGGCTCGCTGCCGCGATGCATTTTAACCCTTTTATCGTGGCCCAGGCCGTTCTGTTCGCGATGGGATTCTCACTCCTCGCTTTGTTACTTACCTTTGACCTTCGAGAGGAGAGCAAGGGAACTCCATTACGCAAGATACTGAGTTCCCTGGTGATGGGTGCTGCTATTCTGGGAATGCACTTCACCGGTATGGCGTCTGCCAGCTTCGTGCCATCCGCTACGCCTACCGATTTATCCAACGTAGTCGACATCGACCCTCTCGAAACACTTGGGATTTCTACAGTAACCATGCTTATACTCGTGTTGTGCGTCGTGACCTCGGCTGTTGATCGCAGGTTCTACGCACAACGCTTGCAACTCGCTTGGGCGGAATCAAAAGTTGTGCTTAACCATACGGTTCGAGTTGGGGCGATGGACGAATTGACCACGTCGCTCGCACATGAGATCAACCAGCCCCTGACAGCCGTAGTCACGGAGGTGAGTGCTTCTCTGCGATGGCTTGCTCTCCAACCGCCAAACCTAGGTGAAGCACGAAGTGGGCTGGCTAGGGCCATTCGCCAAGCCAATCGAGCGAGTGACGTCATTGGCAGAGTTCGGGCGCTCCTTAAGAAGACACCACCCCCAATGAGCGCACTCGATGTCAATGAAGTTGTTCACGAGGTGTTGGTTTTGGCCCGCAACGAGCTGCAGGGGCATGGCGTTAGGGCAAAGACTGAAACCACCGTCGATGTTCCTCTGGTGCTTGGCGATCGCATTCAATTGCAGCAGTTGATGCTGAACTTGATCATCAATGGAATCGATGCTATGAGCATGGTTAACGATCGGCCACGCGAGCTGATCATAAAATCGGCGCTGCATCCGGATGGAGTGCTGATCCAAGTTCAAGATACGGGTGAAGGACTCGATCCTGAGAAAGCGCAACGTATCTTCGAGCCGTTCTTTACGTCTAAACCAGAGGGTATTGGGATGGGGCTATCAATAAGCCGCTCCATTGTCGAAGCTCATGGCGGCCGTTTGTGGGCCACACCTCGTAGTCCACACGGAGCGATTTTTCAATTTACCTTGCAACGAGCAGGGAAGGAAAAATGACTGAGCGCCAGCCCATTGTGTTCATTGTCGATGACGATGCATCCGTGCGCGAAGCTCTCAAGAGCCTGATTCGTTCGGTGGGGCTCCATGTCGAACTATTCGGATCGGCAACAGAGTTTCTAGAGACGCAACGACCTGATGCACCGAGTTGCCTGGTTCTCGATGTCAGATTACCCGGAATAAGCGGACTCGATTTGCAGCACCGGTTAGCAGACGCCAACGTTCATATTCCCATCATTATCATTACCGGCCATGGTGATATTCCGATGTCGGTCCGGGCCATGAAGGCGGGAGCGATTGAGTTCTTAACCAAACCATTCCGTGATCAGGATCTGCTGGACGCTATTCAGGTCGCCTTGGAGCGGAACCGTACCCGGCGTCAACGGGAGGCTGAAATCGCGGTGTTCCGCGAGCGCTTCGAATCGCTTAGCCCACGCGAACGCGATGTTGTCACCAAAGTTGTCTCCGGGATGCTTAACAAACAGATAGCAGATGAGATTGGAATCGCCGAGAACACAGTTAAGGTTCACCGCAGCCGGGCCATGGAAAAGATGCAAGCGCCGTCCCTGGCTGATCTGGTGAAGATGGTCGAAAGACTTGATGGTTCCACCGCCAAAGCCTCATAAACCATAGCTCCATTTGAGGATTCATTGTGTTAGGCCGTATCACCCAGCGCCTAATTAATGAACCAGGTACCCAATGCTAGTTTCGCACTGAAGGTGAAGGTCCGCCGTTGGAGTAAGGTCGTGCGAATTGGGTTGGCAGACTGCCCGTATTGTCAGCGATCTGATGTCTGGCATTTCTCGCCCCAAGAGTTTGCCGGAAGAGATCGCAATCCTCGCATTGCTCCGACCAGTGCGATGCCGCGACCGTTTCCGTCGCTTCTATCGCCCGCTCTTTGTTGCTACTCCGTTCCGTGCTTGTGCAGTCGTGGAAGTCAAAAAGCCAGTTCAACAAGCGGGGACTAGCCAGAATGGCCAGCAATGCTCAGCCCAGCGGGGACCTAAGCGGTAAGCTCGTCGCGAAGTTCGGCGCGCGCGCGTCGTCTAGTAATGCAAGAGTCAGCTGCTGAATGTGTCGAAAGAACACAGCCCTGAAGTCCGTAATTTGGCTCCCAGAGCGCCCGTCTGTCACCCGATCAGGCCAAGGAGTTGCTTCTTCAGAGAGCCGACATCAATGATCCTCAGGTCCAGAGCATGCTCAGAGAAATCGAAGAACTTCGGAGGAAGCAAGACTCATTGAGCCGCTGGCAGCAAGATGTTGCACGGGGGGGTAGTAAAAGGGCGAAAGCGGGAGAGATTGTAAACCGAAGCATTATTCTCAACCCCTTTCTGTTACAAGACACAAACCAACGCCCAATTGATCTAGGCATAAGCTCGTCGTACCTTCGAGATGAGTTGGAAGGTCTTCGCGGAGCATGCTGCCGGACAAGCAGCCTTCCCCCTATCGCGTTTTTCAGGAGCGGCTTCGCGCTCCATCCAGCGGATTGCTCAAGGCTCGCGCAACTACTAGCTGACGTGGGTTTGGCTTTGGTTCTGCGGGCACTTGATTTGTTTCACGCTCCGGGAGATCACATTGAAGAAGAGTCCGAAATCGACGATGCCACGTGTGCATTGCACGCGTTGCGTACGAGTATTCAGGACTTTGTTGAGGAGGCGGCGCAATCAGTCGTTGTGAGTTGGGGGGCCTCCGTTTTGCTTCTGGGCGTGGGGATTCCCTGTGGCTTCGGCTTCTCGCCGGCCGGCCCCCTTGGTTTGTTCCGAGCTTGCCGCTCAGGGAGACATCGGTCGGGTGCAGGCACCAGGAGCGAGCAGCCCGGTGGGTCCTTCCATAACTTTGCCGTGAAGTCAAGACTTCTCCAACCCTCCCGAGATCTGCTCGAAGCTATTCGTGTATTGGCTCCAAGAAATTCGGATATCGCTCTCGGCACACAGCCCACCCCGCATTCCGCAAGGAGATGTCGTAACTAAACCTTTCGAGCATGGCTGCACCGACCCCAGCGCAAACGGGAACACTCAAGATCCTATTGTTGGAAGGCAGCCCGGATGATGCCGAGCTTTGCATCAGGAAGCTAAGGAACGTCGGATTTCACGTGAAGGTCGACCTGGCTCGGACCTCGCGCGAGTTTATGGCACACGCCCTGACAAATACTTACGACGTGATCCTCTCCGACTATCGACTTCCTGACTGGAATGGACTTGATGCTTTCAATTGGTTGAGAGCGTCCGGAATTCGCGCTCCCTTCGTTTTGGTCACGGGAACGCTGGGCGATGAGCTCGCCATTGAATGCATAAAGTCGGGGGTCAATGACTATGTGCTTAAAGAAAACCTAGAACGTCTCGCGGTCGCTGTTCGCAGAGCTTTGGAAGAAGATAAGCTTCGATTGGAGCGTGATCAGGCAGAGAAAGAGCTCCAATGGTCAGAACACCAATATCGACTTTTATTTAATGCTAATCCCCATCCAATGTGGGTTTTTGATCGAGAAACACTCTCTTTCCTGACGGTTAACGATGCTGCCCTCCGGCATTACGGATACTCTTTGAAAGAATTCCTTTCGATGACGGTGAGGGACATTCGGCCCGAGGAAGACCAAGAGCGATTCCTGGCAGCTGTGAAGAATCCGAGGCATAACGGACCATCTGATCGAGAGCTGTGGAGACACCGGAAGAAAGATGGAACCGTTATTGATGTTGAAATCAGTTCGCAACCCATCACCTTTCGCGGAGTGAATGCGGAGTTGGTCTTGGCGCACGATGTTACAGCCCAACGACGCGCGGAGATGGAGGTTCGGCAGGGCAAGGAACAGCTGCAACTACTGCTCGATTCTACTGCTGAGGGGATCTATGGGATTGATGTACACGGAGTCTGTACCCTGTGCAATGCTGCATCTTGTCGATTGTTAGGCTACACGCATGTCTCAGAGCTGTTGGGGAAGAACATGCACGCGGAGGCGCACCACACACGGCCGGATGGGCGCACCTATCCCGTGGAGGAATGCAAGATTTTCCAAGCTTTCCGGCAGGGGAAGGGGACGCACGTGACAGACGAAGTTCTTTGGCGCGCCGACGGAACTAGCTTCCCCGCTGAGTACTGGTCTTATCCCGTACACAACAACGGTCGGGTTCTAGGTAGCGTCGTTACCTTTTTCGATATTACCCAGCGCAAGAAGTCCGAGGAGGCTCTGAGGCGATCGGAATCAAGGTATCGCTCAATTATTGAGAGGGCACCTTATGGCGTTTTTCGCGTTGACCAGAGTGGTCGCATCGCGATGGCAAATTCAGCCTTCGCAGCCATGCTTGGTTACCAAGCTCCAGACGAGGTTCTGGGCCTCAACACAGGTGCGGACGTTTATCTCAATTCGACGGAGCAGCAAAGCGGTCGTGATTATGCGTCCGAAGATCCCGCGGTTGGCTACGAGACCAAGTGGAAGCGTAAAGATGGAAAAACGATAACAGTGCGACTCGGCGGGCGGCGCCTGCCAGATGATGAGGAGCTTCCGGGCGGGTTCGATGTCTTTGTTGAGGATATTACCGAACATCGATCTCTCCAAAAGCAGTTTGAACACGCGCAAAAAATGGAAGTCGTTGGCCGATTAGCGGGCGGAGTCGCCCACGATTTCAATAACCTACTCATGATCATCAGCGGGTACGCACAGCTCCTGGACGAGTCCTCTGCTGACCCCAAGAAGGTAGTTGAATACGCCACCCGCATCCAAGATGCTAGCTCCAAAGCCGCCACGGTGACTCGCCAACTGTTGGCTTATAGCCGGAAACAAGTGCTCGAACCGACTGTCCTCGATCTTAGCTACGTGGTAAAGGATCTGGCGAACATGTTGCCACGCTTGCTGGGGGATGATGTCGAAACAGTGATGGATCTTGACCCTCAGGTCGGTAGAGTGCGGGCTGATCGAGGTCAGATGGAGCAGGTCATCATGAACTTAGCGGTGAACGCAAGGGATGCCATGCCACAAGGGGGGCGTCTCACCATCGCGACCAGTAACGTGGCACTGGTCGCCTCTTACTACCAAGGCGTCGAGGTCCCGCCAGGGCAGTACGTCTTGTTGGCGGTCAGCGATACCGGCATCGGCATGACCGCCGAGACTCAAGTTCATATTTTCGAACCGTTCTATACCACCAAAGAAGCAGGAAAAGGCACGGGGTTAGGTTTGGCGACGGTCTACGGAATTGTGAAGCAGAGCCACGGATTCATCTGGGTTTACAGTGAACTGGACAAAGGCAGCATTTTTACGATTTATCTTCCCCGTGTCGATGCTGCTGCGGATTCTGACGAGAGCCTCCAACTAGTCCATGCGCCATCCGCAGGCACTGAGACAATTCTCTTGGTGGAAGATGAAGCCGCCCTTCGCAACGTATGCCGAGTGTACTTGGAATCCAAAGGTTACACCGTGTTGGAGGCCGGCAATGCGAAAGAAGCGATGAGGATTTGCCAGAGCTATGATCGCCCGATTCACGTGCTAATCACAGACATCGTAATGCCCGGCCCGGGAGGACTGGAACTTGCCAAATCCGCATTGGAACTGCGGCCAGCGCTTTCCGTTGTTCTTGTGTCCGGATACACAGACCGCCCGTTAGACCGCGAAGCGACAGGCTTCGGAAAATTCCTGCAAAAACCATTTAGTTTCGACGCGTTGGCTCGTACGGTCAGATCGCTCTTAGATAAGAATCGAGAAATACTTGTTATCGAGAACGGCAAATTCATGCGAATCGCAGTTCAGAGAGCACTTACCGGAGCGGGATACACCGTCCACACCGCCAACCACGGAGAGGCAGGTCTACGTGCAGCGCACGAGACACTACCTGAGTTGATTGTCTTGGATCTCGTGCTACCGACAATCTCGGGCCTCGACGTACTTAAAGCGCTGAAGAGGGATGCCATCACAAAGAGCATTCCCGTGATCGTCCTCGCGCCACTTTCAGAACCAACCATGGAAGAGCTATTAAATGAGGGTGCCGCAGCTTGCGTAAAAAAGTCGGACAAACTACTCGAAAACGATTCTGTAGCTTTGGTTCACACCGTCACGCAGGTTGTGGGTAAAGCGAGAGCATCGAGGGGATAAAACACGGAGTCTCATGCTGCTCCGCCAGAGAAGTTCGCGTGGCGTGGCAGGATGACAAGAACGACATGCTGGAGGCGATGCAGGCTGGAGCAGATGACTATCTGGGTAAACCGTTCGACCAACTGGAATTGAAGACCCACCTGCTGGTGGGTGAGACCAAGCCGACCGGGGCCTATATGCGGCGAAGCAAAAAGGCCGGAATCGCGTGGAGCACGTCGACGAATGCGGCCCGATGTACGAGGAGGATGTTGTAAACGATGTCGTCTAACTCAGTGCCACAACCCAATGCTAGTTCTGAAATTGATGATCACAAGCTTCTCAAGATGGTGGACCTCGTGGTCCACCATCGGAGCCTTCCAGAACTCTTCGTCGCAATGGCAGGGCAACTAAGCGACATGGCTGAAGATGAAATCATCAATTTCTCGCTGCACGATCCCAGGAGAAATGTTATGCGACTGCATGTTCTGGAGGGCAACCACCTTGCCCGCCCTCCGATCGAGATTCCGGTCGTTGACTCGCCCAGCGGTATCGCTTGGCAAACCCAGCAGCCACAGGTAGTGCCTGATGTAAACGCCGAAACCCGTTTCCCCTCTGTAGTAAATCTGCTTAGGAACAAAGGAATACGCTCATACTGCACGCTGCCTCTGACAACTGCAGGAAAACGGTTGGGAGCCTTAGGTTTGGGTAGTCCCCGGGTGAGTGCTTATAGCGAAGAGAGTCTCCGGTCGCTGCGAAAAGTGACGGAACTTGTCGCCTTGGCCGTGGAAAACGCGCTGACGCGCGAAGCTCTCCAGCAGGAGACCGAACGGCTGCAAGTGCTGCTGGAAGTCAACGCCACGTTAATGATCAATCGGGACTTGGAGAAGCTATTTCCAGAAATTTCCAGGTTCCTGCGGAGGGTGATCGGGCACGACTATGCCAGTGTGGCCGTTTATGACAAGTCAGCTAAAGCACTATCGCTGTATCCGCTCGATTCTCCCTTGACGCAGGGACTTCTCGGGACGGATACGACGTTCCCCGTTAAAGAGACTCCCGCTGGTCAGGCTTTGGTAGAAGGAAAGACCAAGGCCTTTAGCCGCGAGGATCTCTTGGCGATGCAGTCCAGCTTCGTTAGCCAGATGCTCGAACAGGGAATCCAATCCCTTTGCTGCATTCCATTGGTCACGCACAACGGTAGTCTGGGCACTTTAAATCTAGCTAGCAAGGAACACAGCGCCTTCATAGGCGGGGATATCGACTTCTTAGAGCAGATGGCGGCGCAAGTAGCCGTCGCGCTGGATAATGCTCGCGCCTACCGTGAAATCGCGAAACTCAAAGACAAACTGACCAAGGAAAAGCTCTATCTGGAAGATGAAATCCGCTCTGAACGGAACTTCGTAGAGATTGTGGGCGAGAGCGCGGCGCTCAAACGAGTGCTAAACGATGCCAGAACCGTAGCCCCCAGCGATGCCACAGTGCTGATTCTGGGGGAGACGGGGACGGGCAAGGAACTGATCGCGCGTGCCATCCACCGGATGAGTTCCCGCAAGAATGCAAACTTCATCAAACTTAATTGTGCGGCGATTCCTGCAGGGCTGCTGGAAAGCGAGTTATTCGGGCACGAGAAGGGCGCGTTTACCGGCGCAGTCAGCCAGAAGATCGGGCGTCTCGAATTGGCCGATAAAGGAACGCTCTTTCTGGATGAGGTCGGAGAGATCCCACTGGAAATGCAGCCGAAGTTATTGCGAGTGCTGCAAGACCAGGAGTTCGAGCGCCTGGGCAGCACCTGTACCATCCGCGTCAATATACGGCTAATCGCGGCCACGAACCGGGATCTGGCGCAGAGTCTAGCCAGCCGGCAATTCCGAAGTGATCTTTACTACCGGCTAAGTGTGTTTCCCATCCGGATGCCGGCGTTGCAAGAGCGAAAAGAAGACATTCCTCTGCTGGTGCGCTATTTCGTACAGGACTTCGCTCGCCGTATGAAGAAGCAGATCGAAACCGTCCCCGCTGAAACCATGAATGTATTGGTGAACTGGACGTGGCCGGGGAATGTGAGGGAACTGGAGAACATCATCGAGCGCTCGGTGATCCTCTCACAGGGCCCGATTCTGGCGGTCCCACTGGGCGAATTGAGCCTGTCCCCGCAAGACTCCTTCAACGATGGCACGCTGGAAAGCCTGCGGCGCGAGACCATTGTTCGCGTGCTGCGAGAAACCGGCGGAGTGCTGAGCGGGCCAGGCGGAGCGGCGGCACGACTGAGTCTGAAAAGGACAACGCTGCAGTCCAGAATGCAGAAGCTGGGAATTTCCCGCGAAGAGTATGAGAACCAACAATGCAACAAAGAGCATAAAAACTAATCGTCTCTTCGCGGAGGAAGCTTTTCAAATGGAGGCGTGCGCGTGCACAAAATCCTGATCGTGGATGATGATAAGGCGATGTGCAATCTGCTGCGAGCCTGCTTGTCCGAAGGCTATGAGGTCTTCGACACGGTAGACCCGGAACAAGCTCTGGGGCTGGCTCTGGAACACAAGCCGGATGCGATTTGTTTGGACCTCATGATGCCGAAATTCTCCGGATTCGAACTATGCCAGAGCTTTCGCTCCCTGAGCTACACGTCTACGATTCCGATCCTTGTTATCACGGGAGAGACGGAGGCGAAATATAAGGACCACTGCGCGAACCTTGGCGCCGTTGCGTACTTTGAGAAGCCTCTCAAACTCGATGAACTCGGGCGCAGGCTCGCCATGGAACTGCAGAGCAAGCGGTCGGAGCAGCGCGCCCACGTCCGTGTCCGCATGCGACTTGGCCTGAGATTGCGGGGCACTGAACCTAGTGGAAAAGCATTCGAGGAAATCACTACTACCGAAAACGTGAGCGCTGAAGGGTTTATGTGCAACTGCATGTCTTCGCTGGTCAAGGGTTCGATTGTCGAGGTTATTCTGAGCAGCCGAGGCGAACATTATGTTGGACAAGCTCGGGTGGTGCGCAAGGAATCCTCCGGCGCTCCTTGGCAGCAGTATGGCTTCCAGTTCGTGGAGAAGACCCTCGCTTGGCCCTTGCAGTAGAGGAGTGCCATTTCGCTCTCGTGAAACCGTTTTCGCGACTCCTGCAGAGCCCCCAGCGAAACCCTATTTGACTTTCGCAAGCGCTTGGCCGGTGCGCGGGTCCGGGTCGCCGGCCAATTCCCGTGCGGCGGCAGTCCGCGTTGGCGCAGTGCTTCTTTTCTTTCAGGCGTGAAACAAGTAAAGATATTGTGCGCTATTCCGCCGCCGCCGCGGTTCTTCGGTTGAGCCGGATCACGCAAGAAAATGGGACCCAGTCACACTGAAGGCCGCCGACGGGACTTGGCATGTGCACCGGTGGATCAGAGATCGCGATTGTTCGAAGGCATTGGAGGTCTGGTAGTCTTACTTCGTGCCGTAGCCGCGAACTGGAAGCGATGGTAGCGGGATGAATGATCTCTACAGACAGGCTGTTTCGCTGTCGTTCTTCGCGAAAGGCGCTGCTGCCACCGTCGGAGTCCTCATCATCCACGCCGCGTTTCGCGTGCTGGAAAAAACGCTCCCCCAGCGCTTTGGCCGGGCCGATGCGCGATATAAGGTTCGCAAGCTGATCGTCTTTTCCGGATACTTCTCGATTCTTCTTTTCCTCGCTATCCTCTTTGAAGATCGCCTGGGCCGTCTCAGCTTTGCCATTGGTGTGGTGGGCGCGGGTGTTGCAGTCGCCCTGCAGGACGTGGTGGCCAGCATTGCCGGCGCTTTCTCCATCGGCTTTTCAAAGCTCTATGCCGTGGGAGACAGGGTGCAGATCGGCGACACTCAAGGGGACGTGATCGACATCGGGCTGCTGCGCACCACCTTGATGGAAACGGGGAACTGGGTCAGCCGGGACTTGTACAACGGCCGCATCGCTCGCATACCCAACAGCACCGTCTTGCGCGGGTCCGTTTTTAACTACTCGCAAGGATTCCGGTTTGTTTGGGACGAGATTAACGTGCTGTTTAAAATCACCAGCGATTGCCAGCTTGCCAAAGCGATGCTTTTGCAGGCAGCCAACGAGGCGATTGGCGGGTACGTGGTCGAGGCGCAGAGCTCATGGAAAGTGATGAGTGACAATTATCAGAGCGCAAATCCTCCGTTGGAACCTACCCTCGCACTCGTCGTAAATGCCGGATCGCTGGAATTTACCGTCAGCTACGTGGTCGACTACACGAAACGAACTGCTATGAAAGATCAGTTGTTCACGAAAATTGTAGAGGAAGTCGCAAATAGCGATGGGCGGCTCGAATGGGCATCGTCGGCAGTTATTCCCATGAGACCGCCCGGCAATGCTGGACACGAATCGAAGGCGCTCCTCCCGTCGTCTTCGACTTTTGGTGCGGGCCACGCGGCAGATTCCCGTTAGCGCCGGCCCACACTTAGGCCACCCTGAAGATTGGGGGTGGCGGCAAGCGCGGACAGATCGTCAAAGTCCGGACCATTTGACCTGCTGTGGGAAAGAACATCAGTGCGCAACCGTCCGGTGCTCTCTCTTTTGTTTCGGATGTTCGTCGGCAAACAGGAGCCCGTCCCCGCTTCGGCCGCAGTTCGCCAGTGTCGTTCATGGCATCCCGCTCTATGCGCATCATCCAGTCCCCCACCGTGACGCAACCGGGCACGATTCAATGGTTGAATCCCGATGCTTTTGTATCAGCGGTTGATCCGAGTACAGGGCAGTGCTCGGGCGCCGACGACCCGCAACATTGCCAATTCGGAAACCTCGGCCGCAATTCGCTGCGCGGTCCTGATTTCATCTGGAGGGACTTCTACCTGACAACGTGGTTTCCGTTGACCGAGCATGCAAAGCTTCGGTTTGAGGGCCAATTTTTCAATGTCTTCAACCACCCGAACTTTGGGCTGCCAAGCATGGTGCTGGCCGGTATTCCTGGAAAGCCTTCCACGCAGACTGGCTTTGGAGCGCCTACCTACACAACTGCTCCGCCGACCGGCTTGTTGGGCGTCGGTTTGGGTGGCGATAGCGGTCCACGAATGATCGCGTTTCAGGCGCGAGTGGAATTCTGAGCGTATACGGCGATTCTGAATGCTTGGTTGGCAACTCTTCCGTAAGAAAGAATAAGGGAAAGCTGTGGCTGTCATCCGGGGGAAGATATTCTTCCCTCGACTAATCACGTTTTCAAGGGGTCAGCGGTACCCGGTTGGGCGACAACTGGTTCTTGTAAGCCTCGCTGAACCGGACGCGGAGGTAGAGCGCAGTATAAGGGCTTGGCGTCTACGGAGTTGAAATTCGGGTTCAATTACTCGCGCTTACGTAGCCGGCAATTCGGAACCTGAAGGATTTCCGGTTAGCCCGATTCTTGCGCGCTACATTGTCGCCCGCGTCGAGCCCAATGTTCCTTAGGTCGTTTGAGATTCGCCGCGATGATTAGCTTGTGCCCAGGCGCACGGCGCGGCGTGAATAATCCAGGGATGTCGACTGAAGATGGCAAAGTCGAAACACAAAGTTTGTTCCCGGCCGAACACCACATTAAGAATGAGGATCGGCTAGCTAAAAGAAGGAACTTTTGAACGCATCGTGCCGTTGCCGCGCCGTATTCAAAATCTGAGCGAACTCCGGTTCGCCTCGGAGATCACTTAACAGCGGGTCATTCGAAAGATACGGATAGTTGAAAAAACCCGTTTCAACGCTCGTGCGTAGTACGCGCATCGCGGAGATTTTGTCTCCCAACACGGCATAGGCTTGCGCGATCTTGTATGAAGCTTCAGGATCACCGACTCCTCGCGCTCTGATTTTTCTCTCCAATCCACTCAAGAGCTCGAGCCCGTCTGCTCTGTGCTGATGAATCGAGTCACTGAGAGCCTTGCCGATTCCCGTATACAAGGTAGGATCGAGATCGTAGGCACGGTCAAAATCCTTCGAAGCTTGATCGAACTCCTTTTCGTGAAATTCTCCAAAACCACGGTAAAAGAGAGTGAACGAGGAATCGTCGACCGGCAAGCTCGCAAGAAACTTTTGGTACTGTCCCAGATAAAGGTAAGTGTTTAATACCGAGCCATTGCCTTTCACCAAGGGACCGAGTTCACGCGCCCGCTCGCACTCCGCGACGGATTCGTCCAGCATTCCGGCGAATCGGTAGGCGTATCCCAATTCCCAGTGGGCGGCGGCATTGTTTCCGTTCGTCTTTAACGCATCCCGCAATAACGGTACAGCCTGCTCAACTTTTCCCGTGTCCACCAAGAGGTTTGCCAGGAACATTTGTGCGTCAAGCAAGTTTGGTCGTAGCGCTAACGCCCGTTCGTAGGCTGCTTCGGCCCGGCGGTATTGCTCACGTCCACCAAACTCGAATGCCGCATCCGAATTGTACGAAGCTCCTAAGTAGGCCCAGGCCGGAGCGTAGTTGGGATCAATCTCGGTGGATTTTTCAAGCATCTTGATGGCCAGGGGGAATTTGTGCTGCCCATGAAAGTCGAGGCCCTGCAGAAAGTATTCGTAGGCGAGTGGATTCACCGGGTTCTCCGGCTTCAGGCGCTCTGCTTCCGATGGTGACAAGCTGAGTTGCAGTTCTGTGATGAGTTGGCTGGTAACTTTGTCCTGGACGGTGAGCAGATTGTCATACTTCAGGTCGATCACTCCTTGACCGAGAATCTTCTCGGTTTTCGCGTCCACCAATTGGTAGGTGATTCGCAAGTTTTCGCCATCCCGAATGAAACTTCCCGTCAGCAGAGTATCGACTCTTAAGTCTGCGGCGATCTTCTGAAGATCAATCGCCGTCCCGCGATACTTCTCAATCGCGGCGGAAGGCCGAACGCTGAGGGAGTTTACATAGGCTAATTTCGTAATGAGTACATCCGCTAGCGACAACCCGAGGAAGTCGCTATTCGAATCCTGGCCGCGATTTTTGAGCGGAAGGATCGCCAGGCTGCGGGGAGTCAAAGACGGCCCTTTGGCCGACCGCATGTGAACAAATTTCGGCAGAGCCAGCATGCTGAGGAGAACGACCAATACGGCCGAGGAGAGCAAGATGAGCCCTCTGGTTCGTGATCGTGTCGGTCCAGCAGGTGCTGATTTTGGGAGTTGGAGTTGTCCTTGCTCGGCTGGTTGAGGCGAAGGCAAGGGATTCTCGTCCATTCCGGTCTTCGAATCAGCTCCGGTTTTCGAATCAGCACATTGTGAATCGGTAGATTCAAGCTGGCCCATAAACCGATAACCGCGTCGCCCAACGGTCTCGACAAACTTGGGTTTCTCGGCAGAGTCTTGAAGTGCGTCTCTTAGTTTGCTTACGGCCACGGCCAGCCGATGGTCGAAGTCGACGAAGGTATCCGCCGACCAAAGGCGTTTGCGAAGTTCGTCGCGGGTGACAACCTTTCCCGCGGATTCCAGTAGCACAGCCAGGAGCAAAAAGGGTTGTTCCTGCAGCCGCACTCTGCTGCCTTCTCTTCGCAACTCTCCAGCGCGCAGGTCTACCTCGAAATCCGCGAACCGTACCAGTGATGGGAGGGTAGACGGCATCGGCGTGCTTCACATCCTCGAGAGTCTAGCATGTCAGGGAACGCAGTGCGATGCCCACATTACATTGCGAACAAACGACTTATCGGAGATTGAGAGGGTAACCGAAGGAGAAGTGTCGAAGCATTGACGATCACCAATTCCTGAGGCACAAACGCTGGCATCGTGAGCCTTTCCATAAAGGCATCGCGTTGAGTATGGTGTGGGCCCAACATGCCGATGCGAAGAAGTTTGCTTCGGGAAGATATTCCCTCTCGCCGGCTAGTGTGTAGATGGCCTCGTTAATCTCGCTTTCTTTCGCCCCAGGCCGCATCAGGTTCTGCGCTTGGATCTCTGCGAATAGTGCCTCGGCCTTCTTTGAGCATCCAACCGCCCAGCGACGAGCCCTCATCCGATTGCTCGATGGGGAATTAGATTACCGTAATTTACCGTATGGGGTCCCTTAACGCCCGTAATGCGCGATGAAGACCGCCTTCCCCAACAAATGGTCGTTCGCGGTCGATACCACCATCGCGCCGCTGGAGTCGGCGGGCACGTCCAGTTTCTCGATGCTCAACGCATAGACGGTGAAGGTATAGCGATGTGGAGGCTCGCCCTTGTCCGGACAGGGTCCGTGATAAGCGTCGATGCCGAGATCGGTGCGGCCCTGCATCGTCCCAGGCGGCAGAACGGAGCTATGATCGGCGCCAGCGCCCTTGGGAAGTTTGTCAACGCTTGCGGGCAGGTTATAAACGATCCAGTGCCACCATCCCGAGGGATCGCCGTGCTCGTCAGGATCGAATAATGTTAGGACGAAACTCTTCGTGCCAGCCGGGGCGCCGGTCCACTGCAGCGGGGGCGACATATTTCCCCCGGTGCATCCGAAGACGTTCGCGGTGTAAACCTCGGGAACTTTCGCCGCGAGCTGCGCGTCTGGACTGGAGAGTACAAACTTAGACTTAGGCGCGGATTTCTTTTGTGCTGTGGTCACGCAAACAAGCGACGCCACGATGATCATGAGCAGCGGTACGCTGAAGATTGTGAATCTCTGGGTTCGCAACATGTCAACCTTTCCCCTATCGAGGTCCAACTCTGCAATCAAATTGTGGCAAACCGTGAGGCAACATGAGCGGGCTCGGCGCTCCAAATCCCGCCAATGTCGCTTGCTTTGCCAACTTGCGCACTATTTCGAAGCCGGATGGCTGAGACCCCATACATAGGCAGCCAGCGCGGACGCCTGGGTATCGGAGAGTTGGGCCCCGCCCATCGGCGGCATCGGGCTGCGATATTGCTTGGGTTGCGGCACGCCGGCGGTTATCACTTTCAATATCCCGGCGAAACTGCCGTCGCTCCACAGCCACTTTTTCTTCGTCAGATCAGGAGCCAATGGTGAACCCGTGCCATTTGCTCCGTGGCAGCCGGTGCAACTCGCTCCTCCCACTTGACCGTGGTAAATACGTGCACCGAGCGCAACCATATCTGCGGTTGACCCTTCGGGTACGGGAAGGTTTTCCGTGTCACTCTCCGGCGGCTGTGCGGACGATTGAACCACCTGGCCAGGAGGCGCAGAAATGCTCGGACATGGAGTGCCCTTGGGGGCTGGGCCAGCGGAATCGCCCGTGTAGACAATTCGATAAATTCGTCCGTGAATGTCCTCAGAAACGTAGAGTGACCCGTCCGGTCCGACCGCCAGTCCTGTCGGACGATAGGTGGCGCCTTCAGGAGTCTTCTTTGCTCCCGCAAAACCGTCGGCGAATATCTCGCAAGTGCCCGACGCGTGGTCGCCTTCGAGTGGCTGAAAAACGACGTTGTAGCCACCTTGCGCGTAGGGCGCCCGATTCCATGAACCGTGAAAGGCAATGAAGACACCGTCATGGTAGCGGCTTGGAAAGTTCTTCCCGTCGTAGCGCACCATTCCGTTCGGCGCCCAATGGGCTGGGAACGCAGCGACTGGACCCGTTTTGTTCGCGCAAGCGCCGACCGCCTTGCCTCCGTCACCGCCGTATTCCGGGGCGAGCACCAGCTCCTTCCGCACGCCGTCGTAGTAGCACTCGGGCCAGCCATAGTCGCCGCCGGACTTCAGAAGCACCAACTCTTCAGCCGGCAGCGTCGCTTCTTCTTCCGGTTTGTAGAGCTCTGGCCAATTCGAATGGAGTTGGTCTCGCCCGTGTTGCGTAACAAACAATCGACCCGTGGAGTCGAAGGCAAAGCCCTCCGCGTTACGTATCCCCGTTGCGTAGCGCTCAGCCGGTGAAAACATCTGCTTCGTTTTGTTGGCGTCGTAATGCCAGACCCCGCCACGAGTCTCAAGTTCGATGCACGGATTGTCGCCGGGTATCTTGGGTTGCCGGTTCTTCGCCTGGCAAGAATTGGTGGCGGTAGCAACGTCCACGTACATGGATCCATCGGCACCGATGATGAACGGATGCATGGGATGATCGCCACCCAGAGGCAACTTAGAGACGATCGTTTCAGGAGCATCCTTTGGAACGATGGAGTCGGCTGGAAGTGTATATCGCACAATGCGATCGTTGATCTCGGCATAGATCGACCCTTTATACATGCCGATGCCGACACC
>DATNKA010000146.1:0-2784 GCA_035603655.1 Candidatus Acidiferrales bacterium
CAGCTGCTAGGGCGGGAAACAATTCGCTGCGCGCGACGCCTAGAGCCGCGGCTTGTGCTCGGGCGCGTTCCCAGGCGAACTGTGTCTCGGGATTGTGGGTTTCCGCCAGATCGATCAACTCGGCCAAGGAGTAGTTCTTGGCCGGATCTGTGCTGAACTTGGACTCACGAAAATTCTTTCCTTCCGCTTCGATTCTTTGTTCGCCGACGCCGTGCCATGGGTGATCGGGCGAAACCGGCGCGGTCTGGGCAAGAGCACAGCTTCCAAAGAGCAAAAGAACGCACAAGATTGCCGTATGCGCGCGAATTCTCCCTGTTGGTAGTAGACAGAGCGCGGCTCGCATTGGATTCGGGCCGGTATCTTTTGCAAGGATTGGCAACTGATGTTCCATTCTGTTCAGCGCCAGAGATTTGTATCGGCGAGATCGATCAGCTCGTCTCCGCGCCCGCTGAAAACTGCCTTAAGCGCAAACAGGCCAAATCCCTTTGCCTGCTCAAGCGTTATATTCGGAGGCATCGACAGTTCGTGACGGCTAACCGGAACTTCAAGCAAAGCAGGCCCGTCATACTCCAAAGCTGCGGCTATCATCGGCCGAACTTTATCTGGCGTTTCAGCTTTCAAACCCAAGATACCGGCGGCTTCGGCCAATTTTGCAAAGTCTGGGTTCTCGAGATTCGTTCCAAAATCAACAAGGCCTGCCGCCTTCATTTCGAGCTCAACAAAGGCGAGCGAATCGTTCTTGAAGACCACAACTTTGACTGGAGCTTTTAGTTGTCGAAGTGAAAGCAGATCGCCCATGAGCATGGCAAGCCCGCCGTCGCCAGACAGCGTCACAACTTGCCGGCCGGGATGACTTACTTGCGCACCGATGGCTTGCGGCAGAGCATTCGCCATCGATCCATGGTTAAAGGAGCCCAACAGCCGGCGCCTGCCATTCATTGTTAAGTAGCGGGCGGCCCAAATCGTCGGCGTGCCCACATCGCAGGAGAAAATCGCGTCATCCGCCGCGAACTCGTCGAGTGTTCTCACGACATATTGCGGGTGGACCGTCTCCCACGATCCTGGAACGGCGAGATCGTCGAGACCCTTGCGCGCTTTCGCGTATTGTTCGAGTGAAGCCTTTAGATGCTTGTCGCTTTCGTTCTGTGTCAGCTTTGGAAGGAGGGCTCTAAGCGTCGCCTTTGTGTCCCCGACGAATCCATAATCGACCTTGGTACGCCGCCCTAGTTGCTCTCCACGGATATCGATCTGAACGATCCTGGTGTCTTTTGGGAAAAACTGTTGATAAGGGAAATCGGTCCCGATCATTAATAGTAGGTCGCAGTTCATCATCGCGTAATAGCCGGACGAGAATCCCAACAGGCCCGTCATCCCGACGTCGAAGGGGTTGTCGTACCCGATGAATTCCTTCCCGCGCATCGCATGAACAATCGGAGAGTTTAATTTCCCGGCCAGGGTGATCAATTCCGCATGAGCACCCGCGCAGCCAGCCCCAGCCAGAATCGTGATTTTCTTCGATCCACTGAGAAGGTCTGCCAGAGTGTCGATCTCTTCGTCCGAAGGACGCACTGTGGGTTGTGGCGGCGGAAAGAGAAGCCGTGGCGAGGCGACAGTCGCTTCCTCGAGGGCGACGTCTCCGGGGATCACGACCACCGCAACGCCTCGACGGGAGATTGCCGTCTGTATTGCAATTTCCAAGACGCGAGGCATTTGCTCGGGATGCGACACCACTTCGCAATAATCGCTGCACTGCGCAAAGAGATGCTCTGGATGCGTTTCCTGAAAATATCCGCTGCCGATTTCACCACTGGGAATTTGTGCAGCAATCGCGAGCACTGGTACCCGGCTTCGGTGACAGTCGTAGAGTCCGTTGATCAGATGTAAGTTGCCAGGTCCGCAGCTCCCCGCGCAGACTGAAAGTTGCCCTGTAAGGTGCGCTTCCGCGCCAGCGGCAAACGCCGCGACCTCTTCGTGGCGTAGGTGAATCCACTGGAGCTGCTCCTGTGAACGTATTGCATCAGTAAAACCGTTGAGCGAGTCGCCGGAGACACCGTAAACTCTCTTAACGCCCGCCTCCAAGAGGACATCTACCATCAGTTCCGCAACTTTCTTCGCCATATCGTTACTCCACCGATTTTCGAATTCAAAAGCTGAGTGCGTGAAACAATTCCAGGTCAATCACGAACGCCGCCATTTCGTTGGATCTCTATTAGGCGTGGTCGGAAAAGGGAGGCAGATACGGCCGATCATGCAATCGGATCCTCTTCGAACAATCGGGCGACCATCGCCGAGTCGAGATAGGCGCGAACTCGCACGATCAATCCGTCCCGGAAATAAACTACCCAGCAATAACGATTGTCGAAGCGCATGCCGTTCTTCGCCGTTGCCAGAGAATGAAGTTCGACTACCGCCTCGTCGTCCTTAACGATCAAATCCTCCACATGAAGCTGCGCGCCCTGCGGAAGGACCTGAGCCAGCTTGGCGAAAGTGCCTTCGATAAAGGCTCTCTTGCTAAGGTAGTGAGCAGCGAGCGGATGGGTCCCTTCCACAATCCAGTCCACGTTGTCGGACACATGTTCGAAGAACGCGGCGCCGTCGCCGTTTTCAAGCCCCTTAAAGATTTCGCGAACCCGGTCGGATGTAATTGCCATTTGAACTCTCCTTTTATCTTGCGATTTGTATTTGTGTTCTGTCTTCCGCAGTTTTTTAGGCTACCTTCGATGACGATGCCGTCTTGCTGGCTACCCTGATTGAACCGAGCAGTTTCATCAAGTCCCTCACCTG
>DATNKA010000147.1:0-3613 GCA_035603655.1 Candidatus Acidiferrales bacterium
TAGTTCCGTCGACAGTATTAAGGCAAACGGTAAGTATAAATGAGCAAGTGCCATCATGCCAAACCGAGACCGATGCCTTCACAATTCTTTATCCTTCTATTGTTAGGAGGAAGGGTGATCGGACGAATCTGCAGCTTCACATTGCATCTCGGCGAGTTTTCCCCCGCGACTCACAACTTTTCTCGCTTTTACACAGCATTTGAAAAGCAGATATGAAACTGTCCCTACCCAACGGTGTCCTTAACTGTTAGTCCTACTCAGGTGACTTCGGAGCCAAAACTTAAATGGGTCCCTTTGCCAGTTGATGGATCGATCGGTCCGCCACGGGGACTCGCGGATTTTCAAGTGGGATGGTTTTGGAATCTTTTTTGGGCCGCGCTTTCAAATGCCGAGTTTCCTGGGTATCTTCCTGCCGCCGCTACACGCACCACTCTCTGGACCTTCGCTGGAGCGCATCGCCGCGCACACTGGGACGCCAACTGTGCCCTGGTCATGGCTGCCTTCGAGCTCCGAGAGATCGCTGGACGGAAGATGCTGTGTCTACCTGCTTTAGTTGACATTGTGCAGGAACAAAATAAAAAACTAAGGAATCATCGCAGGGTTGATATCCGAAATTCCCACATCGATTCACAGGAGTGCGGGAATCCCTCTCCCTCTCAGTCTGCTTTTGATTTTGAACTTCAACCATCCGGAGGACGTAAAGATTGTTATGCCAGGTCAGGAGAAGCAACTACAGGAATTCCATCTAGCCAATACTCTCAAGGTAAGCGAGCGCAACGGGTCCAACAAACTCGCGATGTCCTCCGCGAAAGCCTCCGCCGTTACGGCGGCTAGGATGCTCGATTTCGTTCGAGAAATGTCCCTGGGGAGCGAAGACTTCAGTCAGCGCCAGTCGGACTACTGGATCTTCGTGCTCCAGGACTACTCGCCGCCCATGATCGAGCGAGCCTTCCATCGATGGGTAAAGCAGTCGAAGCACATGCCTGTACCTTCAGAAATCATCACCATTCTCGATGCCATGGTCGCGGACGAGGAGCGGGATAGAGTCGCGGGTAAAACCAAACTTTATTTAAACGAAATGCGAGACACCCGCCAAAGATTGGCTGATTCAGGCCAGCCTTGCGGCGAGGCGCAATACCGCGACCTCATGAAAGAAGCGCTGGAAGTCGTGAAGAGCTTTCCCGCATTTCGCAATCCCAACCGACCGCTCATGCTCCGAGAACGTTTAGCGAGGGCCCATCCCATACAACCCGCACCGCGAAAGTCAGTCGCCAAAGTCGATGCAGAACCGTTAACAGCCTGCACAAGAAGCATGTGACAGTCGAGCGCTGAAGCACATGTTGAAAATGTTAAGTTGCAACCCGGCCAGTCGAGGAGCGATGAGCGCACAACAAAAACTTGCGATCTTGCACCGCGCTCGCTGCAGTTACATCCTCGACACTTGACACACGCTGCTTCTAACGTGCTGAATCAGCGGAAGCGAAATTTTTCTGCCAAGATTTTTGTGCGACGAAAAAAAATTCGTGCTACCATGCGGCACTGTTCAGTTTTAAAGTCTCATTCACCATGACAACCGCGCTCAGTACAGTAAGCGCATTCCGCAGTACACTAAAAGTTCCAGCAGCAAGTCGGTAAAACGAACTTTTTAACGGGCGTCCTCAGCCAGCCGCCGGGATGCCGCCGCGGATATTTCATATTGGTTTTCACAACTATGTCAGTGACAAGCACAACACTCTCCCCGAATCCGTGGATGCGCATTCTCGATGCGCTGGAAAAAAAGATCAACCGACATTCCTACAATACCTGGCTGAAGCCTACGCACTACAGCCACTCAAGTGGCGGAATTCTGTTCGTTCGAGTGCCGACGCCAGAATTTAGGCGCGAGGGCGACAAGTATGCCGACCTCATCCAGGAGGCCATCGATAATCTGGGCCTCGAATTTAACGACGTAAAATTCGTCACGCCCGAGGACGATCCCGCCGCGACCACCGTCCGCCACAACGGCGGTCTCTCCGCGATTCCGGTTGCCGCAGCACCGGCGCAAGCCCGCTTCGATTGGGATGGCGCAGCGCAATTGAACCCGCGCTATACTTTCGACGCATTCGTCATCGGCTCGGGTAATCAGTTTGCTCACGCCGCATGCCAGGCCGTCGCCGAACGTCCGTCCAAAGCCTATAACCCTCTGTTCCTTTATGGCGGAGTCGGCATGGGCAAGACCCATCTCATGCAGGCCATCGGGCACGAAGTGAAGCGGCGCCAGCCGCAAGCGGCCATCTGCTACGTATCCAGCGAGAAGTTCACCAATGACATGATCAACTCGCTGCGCTATGACAAGATGACCAGCTTCCGCGATAAATTCCGCGGCGTGGACGTCTTACTGGTTGACGATATCCAATTCCTCGCGGGAAAAGAGCGCACCCAGGAAGAATTCTTCCACACCTTCAACGCCCTCCACGACACCATGAGGCAGATCGTGATCGCCAGCGATCGCTCTCCCAAAGAACTCGCCGAGATCGAAGATCGCCTCCGCAGCCGCTTCGAGTGGGGATTGATCGCCGATATCCAGCCTCCCGACCTCGAAACCAAAGTCGCGATCCTGCAAAAGAAAGCTGAACAGGAAAAAGTGACGCTTCCCACCGACGTAGCCCTCTACGTTGCGCAAAATATCCGCTCCAATGTCCGCGAGCTCGAAGGGGCGCTCATTCGCTTAGTTGCCCACTCGTCGCTGATCGGTGCCGAGATCACTCTCCCCTATGCGCAGCAGGTTCTGAAAAATTTCATCGACTCGCAGGCTCGCAAGGTCACGATCGAGTCCATTCAGAAAATGGTCGCCGAACAGTTCGGGCTGCGTCTGGTCGAGATCAAAGCTAAAGATAATTCGCGAGCCATCGTCTATCCCCGCCAGATCGCGATGTACCTGGCCAAGCAGATGACGGAAGCCTCACTGCCCGAAATCGGACGCCAGTTCGGCGGAAAGCATCACACTACGGTTCTTCACTCCGTCGAGAAAATTGAAGAAGTCCGCAAGAACGACAAGGACTTGAACCGGCTGCTGAACAAATTAACCGAGCAATTGGGCGGATAATGCGAGTGATACAACCACGGGACTGATGCTTGAGTCGCTGACCCGGTCCCCAAGGTTGTGACGATTGGACGGTTGTCGAAGTTCCGCCGCTTCTCCGCTCCGCTCACGTTACCGCTGGTTTTAAGGCTTTTGCATTTGATATAACGGAAGTGTAAAAGTAGCGGGCGGCAGGGGAGACAAAGTCTATGCCGGTGGAAGCGGCCGTTGCGGTGGGAACGATGGAGATTACGGTCAGCAAGGTCGAGTTGCTGCGGGAGTTGACCGCTACGCAGGGCGTGGTCGAGCGCAAGACCACCATTCCAATTCTGTCCAACTATTTATTCGAGGCTTCCGAGGGCAAACTCTCGCTCACCGCTACCGACCTCGATCTCAGCCTGCGCACCTCGTGCAGCGCGAAAGTTAAGAAAGAAGGCTCCTGCACCATTCCCGCGCGCAAGCTCCACGACTACGAAAAGCTGCTGCCCGACGCCGACATCACCATCAAGCTCTTGGACAACCACTGGGTCAGCATTCGCTGCGGCCGTTCCA
>DATNKA010000148.1:0-15972 GCA_035603655.1 Candidatus Acidiferrales bacterium
ACCGCCATCTATTTGAGATACCCTGTTAGCAACACGATTGGCGCGGTTTTACTGTCATTTCAAAAACGGACCGTCAAGAATCAATGTCGCAGGAAGAAGAAGTATTAGGCAAAGCTTACGACAGTCGCCTGATGGCGCGGCTGCTGAAGTATCTCCGGCCATACCGCTGGCAGGTGGCGATTGCGCTGATTTCGATTGTGCTGAAATCTTTCGCCGACGTTCTCGGTCCCTATCTCACCAAGGTGGCGATTGATCGCTATCTTGCTCCCACCGAAGGCTTGTCTACTGGTTTCTGGAGTTGGCTCAGCCCGCGCGCCATCACAGGCATTGCACAGATCGCGGCAATTTATGTTGGACTGCTCGTCTTTAGCTTTCTGCTTGAGTTCCTGCAAACCTACTTCATGCAGTGGACGGGTCAAAAAGTAATGTTCGATCTTCGCAGCCAGATCTTCCGGCATCTGCAGCGCCTGCACGTTGCCTTCTTCGACAAAAACCCTGTCGGGCGCCTGGTAACCCGGGTCACCACCGACGTGGACGCTTTGAATGAGATGTTCACTTCCGGCGTGGTGTCGATCTTCGAAGATATCTTTGTGCTCTTTGGAATCCTCGGGGTGATGCTGTGCATGAACTGGAGGCTGGCGCTGATCACTTTTGCGGTGCTGCCCTTCATCGTTTATTCCACAAAGATTTTCCGCGATCGGGTGCGCGATTCCTACCGCCGTATTCGCGTAGCCATTGCCCGCATCAACTCTTATCTGCAAGAGCACATCAGCGGGATGGTGGTGCTGCAGCTCTTCAATCGCGAGCGCAAAGCCTACGACCGCTTTTCAGAAATTAATCGCAGTCACATGGATGCCTTTAAGGACGCGATCATGGCCTACTCGGTTTATTACCCGGTGGTTGAGATTCTCTCTGCGATAGCGATCGCCTGCGTTATCTGGTTCGGCGGCGGTGACGTGATGCGAAGCGTTCCCGTGACCAGCGTTGGCGTGAGTTTCAATTGGAAGACGCTAGTGGCATTTCGTTTGGTGCCCGCCGTGGCGTCGTTGGGTGTGCTGGTTGCGTTCATCCAGTACGCGTTGCGCTTTTTCCGCCCGATCATGGACTTCAGCGAAAAATACAACATCCTACAATCGGCTATGGCCGCCAGCGAGCGCATCTTCAAGCTGCTGGACACGCCGGTGCAGGTAGTTTCACCGCCGGTTGTTAAGCGTCCCGAAGGAGCAGGCCGTATCGAATTCGATCACGTCTGGTTCTCCTACCGCGATGTCGATCCCGGCAAAGACCGTGTGGAGACAGATGCTCGTGTGGGGACGGGCACTGTTGCCCGTCCAGGCGAGCAGAGCTCGGCAGGCTCTTCGCTCTCCACCAGCACTGCTCCGGCCAGCAACTCAGCCCCCGACTGGGTCCTCCGCGACGTGACCTTCGCCATCGAACCCGGCGAGACCGTGGCCATCGTCGGCCACACTGGTGCCGGCAAGACTACGCTCGTCTCGCTCCTATTACGGTTCTACGATGTCCAAAAAGGCGCCGTCCGAATCGACGGCGTTGACGTGAAGGATATGGACCTCGCTGAGTTGCGCAGCCGTTTCGGCGTGGTCCTGCAAGATCCATTCCTGTTCAGCGGGACCATCGGCGGGAACATCCGGCTAGGCACAAAACGTATTAAGGACGCAGACGTCGAGAAGGCTGCCGAAGACGTAAACCTCGCCGACTTCATCCGCGCTCTGCCCAAAAGCTTCGACGAAGAAGTCCGCGAGCGCGGTTCCACTCTTTCCACCGGCCAGAAGCAACTGATCTCGTTTGCTCGCGCCCTAGCCCACGAACCGAAGATTCTAATTCTCGACGAAGCTACTTCCAGCGTCGATACCGAAACCGAATTCCGTGTGCGCGACGCCCTCAGCCGCATGGTGGAGGGGCGCACCTCGCTGATCATCGCCCACCGCCTTTCCACGGTGCAGCGCGCCGACAAAATTATCGTTATGCACAAAGGCCAGGTCCGCGAAATGGGCACGCACCAGCAACTCCTCGCCCAGCGCGGGATTTACTTCAAGCTTTATCAGCTGCAGTATAAGGATCAGGAGATCGGGCCCTCCAGCAGGTCCGATCTCCAACAACCAGAAGTTACCGCGAGTGCGGATGATTAGTCATCCAGCCTTACAATGCTCCCTTGCGAATCCTGATCTCAGCCGGCGAAGCTTCCGGGGAAATGTACGGCGCGCAGCTCATTGAGGCTCTGCGGCGGGCTGCCGAGCGAAACCCGGTGGAGCTGCGCACCTCTCGACAGCCGGGGGCGGGTGTCCCCACGCAGGCATCTCTATCCATACAACCACCTCACTTCACAGAAGCATCGCAGCTTGAATTCTTCGGCGTCGGCGGAGAGCGCATGCGCGCTGCTGGCTGCGACACCTTGGTCGACGCGAGAGACCTCTCGGTGGTCGGCATCACCGAAATTCTCAGCCACCTGCCCAAGATTTACGGCCTCTACCAGCATCTGATCAAAGAAGCCGACAAGCGCAAGCCTGATCTGGCCATCGTCATCGACTCACCTGCCTTCAACTGGCGCGTGGCACGGCAGATGAAGAGGCGCGGCATTCCTGTGGTGTATTACGTTGCGCCGCAGTTCTGGGCGTGGCGCCAAGGACGCGTGCGCCTGCTGCGCGACTACATCGACAAAGCGCTGGTGATTTTTCCGTTTGAAGAAAAGTTCTACCGCGACCGTGGAGTGGACGCGACCTTCGTCGGCCATCCCCTGGCCGATTTACCGAATCCAGCGATCGGCCGCAACGACTACGCTCAGCAATTTCATCTCGATCCCGCAAAATATTGGATCACTCTCATGCCCGGCAGCCGCGTTAAAGAAGTCCGCATGAATCTGCCGACCATTCTGCAAGCGGCCGCCCTACTGGGCTCCGATCACGAATTTATTCTGCCGGTCGCGCCCACCCTCGACCGCGCTTTTCTGAAAAGCATAATTGGCCAGCAACGCATCATCCTCGTCCCTGAATCTCTGCCCGCGCTCTGGCATTCCCGTGCGGGTATAGTTGCCAGCGGAACCGCAACAGTGGAGGCCGCGATGATGCGTACTCCGTTCGTGATGGTTTACCGCGTCTCGCCGCTCACTTATCTGCTGGGCAAGCCTCGGGTTAAAATTCCGCACTTTGCCATGGTCAATCTGATTGCCGGGAAGCAAGTCGTCCCCGAGCTGGTGCAGCACGAGTTCACGGCTACAAATGTCGTCGCCCGACTGAAGGAAATCCTCCCCGAAGGCCCCACCCGCGAACGGATGCTGGATGGCCTAACTGGGGTGAAGATCAAGCTCAACCCACCCCGAAACGAGGCTGCCGGAGAAGTCCCGCAGTCTCCAGCAGACCGCGCCGCAAAGATCATTCTGGACTTTCTAGGCCATGGTTCAGGCGAACAGGCAGCAGCTAAAACCTAGCCGTTGCTTCCCAAAACCTTGTGCTCCCGGCATCTTTTAGGTAAGAATCTTCATCATAGGAATGGCTAGGCCCATATCCGGGAGACTCTCCTTAATGCAGATACAGCTTCGGCGCGCCCAGAGCGTCCTCTCGGCTTCCTCTGCCCTGCTGCTGTTGATTTTTATCGCAATTCCCTCTTGGGCGGCCGAAAAAACCCACCTGCGGGTGGACGACTACCAGATCGAGGCTGAACTGACGCCGCATCTCCATCAGATTGCGGCGCGGGCCAAGGTCAAATTCACTGCGCTTCAGGATTTGAACACCGCTATTTTTGAACTCCATAACGGGCTGCGCGTCACCAGAGTCCTCGACGACAAGAACCAGCCGCTGTCCGCTGAACGGGTGACGCAGGATTCGACCATCCGCGTGCCGCTGCCCGCCGGATTGTCCAAGGACGCTTCGACCACGCTCACATTCGAATACGAGGGCGAGATTGAAAATGCCGATGACAGCCCAGTGCCCGGGCTAAAGCTGGCCTACATTGGCGATGACACCAGCTACCTGCTGTACTCCGGGCGCTGGTTTCCGGTGAGCGGGTATGGACTGAACCGCTTCACCTCGACGATCAGCGTTACGGTGCCGGCTCACATGGTGGCGATCGGCAGCGGAAAATCTACAGTCACCGATAATGGGCCCTCGAAAAAGCCCAACAGCAACGGGCTCCCGACCAAGACATTTACGTTCGTGTACAGCAAACCGAGTTTTCCCGGCAGCATCGTCGCAGGCATCTTCCAGGAATATAAAAGTTCCGAGGGCGGGATGGACCTTCACGTCTTCTTTAAGCCCGATCACCAGAAGTTGGCTCCTGAATACACCACGACGGCGGTTCAGGAATTTACTTACTTCATCACGCTTTACGGCACACCTTTATCGCAAAGGCTCAACGTGATTGAGTTGCCGGGTGATACGGTTCCGTACGCGTGGGCGCCGGAAATCGCCGGCCTAGCTGGTCATTCGATCACCGAAAAAACAAATTATCGTCTGCTGGCCAACGCTATCGCCCATCAATGGTGGGGAGTGTCGGTGAGTCCTGCAACCAAGGATGACTGGTGGGTGATCGACGGATTTTCCCGCTATTCCGAAGCCATGTATGTGGAGAATGCCGCCGGCGCAGCCGGTCTTGAAGAAGCGGTGAAAGATATGTCCGTGGGAGCGCTGGCTTACGATAATATGCCGCTGTCCAGCGCCAGCAAGCTGGATCCCTTTTCCACCGAGTTTCAGTCACTGGTGACCGACAAGGGCGCGATGATTCTGCACATGCTGCGCTGGGTGCTCGGCGAGGACAAATATCTTAAAACGATGCGCGAATTTGCCGAGACCTATGCCGGCAAATCGGCTAGCATGGACGACTTCAAAGCCATGGCCGAAAAATATTACGGCGAACAGCTCACCTGGTTTTTTTCCCAGTGGCTGGATTCCACCGGCGCCCCGGAATTTAAATTGAAGTACACAACCTATCGCCTGGGCAGCAATAAGGGTTTTCGCGTGACGGGAGAGATTGGCCAGGACCTCGATTTGTTCCGGATGCCCGTCGATCTTCGTATTGACACGGACGGCAAAACGGAAGACAAGAAAATCGAAGTGGTGGGCACGAACTCACCCTTCACCGTCGAGACCTTTGGGCGTCCGCGGCGAATCGCAATCGATCCCGACCATCACGTCCTCACCAACACCTCTGACGTGAAGCTGCGGGCTTCCATCCTTCGCGGACAGGCTCTGCAGCAGCAGGGCGATCTCTCCGGTGCGCTGGCCGAATTCAACAAAGCACTCGACCAGAATAAGAACAGTTCGCTGGCCCACTACCGCATCGCGGAGATCTTTTTCCTGCAGAGGAACTATCAGTCGTCGGCAAATTCCTACCGCTCTGCGATTAACGGTAACGGTGAGCCGCGCTGGACTGAGGTTTGGAGCCATATCCAGCTGGGCAAAATCTTTGACATTACCGGCCAGCGCGAACGTGCCATCAACGAATATCGCCAAGCCATCCAGACCAACGACGATACCTTCGGCGCTCTCCAGGAAGCGCGCAAATATCTGCAGAAAGCGTTTGAGCGACCGAAAAACAAGGAATAGTTAGAAACCCGGTTCAACCGTTCTTGGCGCCAGGGCCCAGAACCTTGACGTTCATTCCGCCGGAAAGCAGTCCAGCTCTTCGAGCGGAATGCTGCCGCGCATCGAACGGAAGGACCTCACAGGGCAATATTTCACGCGCATGCGCCGGGCTTGCAGGCACGGTAAATCCCCGCGCTCGTCCGAGCGGGCGACGAGTTAGCGGTGGCGCTTCGAACTGAATTTTATGCAGGCCGTCCTGTCCCTGATTCCAACGATGTCGGTCGGCGTCGGCATCGGTTGCGCGCCGCAGTCGCTCAATACGTGCGACCGCTCGCTGGACTACGCGGGCGAACTCCTCGCCCTCTTCATTTCTTCGGCCATAGCGTAAGCGCCGAGTCGTGTCCTCAATAGAAAACCAGGTTGGATTCCGGTTGGATTCTTTTGGATTGCAGAGCCGTCGCACCTCACAGAGATGAGCGCTCACCAGGCTTGGCCTCGCCGCCGATCTCGCGATTTTCAGACGTTTGCCCTGCCCCCGCAGCATATACCGGACAAACGCAGCTTCTTCAATCCTGCCATGAACTCCCGCTTCCTCGAATGCTTCAATCGCCGCCGCCTGAGCGTGGGTGAGCCCCGGTTCCGCGCTCCCTTTAGGGAATATCCAACGCCCGCTGCCGCGGGTTTTGACCAGCAGGAACTCGATCGCGCTTCTGCGGACCCGGTAGCAGACCGCAGCGACCTGTTCGCACTCGCGTACTTTGATTATCTGCGAAAGTCGAACCCGCCTAGACGGGGGCTGGCGGTTCAGAACCACTGACGCAATTGCAGTCACACCCGAAGAGGGAACATCCCTGACGCGCGCATTCATCTTCACAGAGTGCACTACGACATATGCATCTGCCTAGAAACCAGATTGGTTCTCAATATGAAGCCTTGAGTCGAGGTTCAGTCCTGGAATCTTTCTGCATACTTGCATCCCACTTGCTGGAAAGACAGTATTAGTTGTAGCGGCCCACAATCGAAACCGGGAGATTGTCTTGGAGAATATGTTTTGTCTGCGCTGTAATCGGGAACTGGGGATAGGGCATAAAGCGGTAGCCATCTATTTGTTTGCGCAGACTGTTGGAATCAAGCCGCGCAAGAAATCCTCGGCCCAGCGTATATGTTTTTGTCCGCAATGCTCTGTTTCGCTGGCCATGGGGCCGCCTCCTGAGGGTGCCCTCAACCTGGCCGCATGGGATATGATCCGCGATCTGGTCGCCTCAGATCCGGCTTTAAATCAGGCGGCGTGGGAAAATTTGACTTCAGTCCTGGGCTCACTGCCCCTCACCGGCACGGGTGGAGCTCGTCTCTCGGCAACGTCCGGCGGGTATTTCGAGTTTTAGTCCGAACCGCCAGTCCAGCGCATACTCGGATTCCCGGCTCCACACTCCGCTCAGCTAACCTTTTCGGACGTCCCAAAGTCTAATGAACTAATAAGAGCAGGGGAACTTTGCGTACCCCAACTGCGTATCAAGGGTGAGATGTCAGGCGGGATTGAGACCCCTCGCCTGGGCTCTACCCGGGGCCCCCAGGCCTCTCTCTCGAGGCCTGGGGGCACATATCTATTTCGATGCGAATGCTCCTCGACATCGTCCGGCAGTCGCTCTCCACTTTGTGGGCGCATAAGCTGCGCTCCTTCCTGACCATGTTCGGAATTGCCTGGGGAGTGGGCTCTCTGCTTTTGTTAGTTGGCCTGGGAGAGGGCTTCCGCAGCGGGCAGGACAAAAACCTGGCCGAACTGGGTCAAGACATTATGTTTGTTTTTCCGGGACGCATCCCGGCGGTTGCCGGAAGCTACCAATCCGGACAGCCCTACTACCTGACTTATGGCGACTACTTCGCGATCCGCGATCAGTCCAAATTTCTGCGCGCCGTTTCTCCCGTGCTGGAGCGGGAGGACATCCGCGCCGTGAGCGACTATGGATCCACCAACGGGCAAGTCTTCGGCGTCGTTCCCCAGTACAGCCAGATCCGCAATACTCCAATCGAGCCCGGACGCTGGTTTAATGATGAAGACAACTCGCAACATCGCCGCGTGGCGGTCGTCGGATGGGAATTGCTAAAGAACATGTTTCCCGGCCAGCCCGCCGTGGGCAGCACAATTCTGCTGAACGACATGGATTTCAAGGTGATCGGAGTCATCCCGAAGATTGGCAAAGAAGGGGAGAATGGCACCAACCATCGCATCTTTGTGCCCTTCGACACCATGCGAATGCTTTTTCCGCTGAAGGCTAAGAACTCGGAGAACGCCATCAGTTTCATTAACTATCGCCCGATAAAAAAAGAACTTCACATTGAAGCCAAGAACGAAGTTCATGCCATCGTCGCCCGCCGTCACGGCTTCGATTCCACGCTCGACGACGCTTTCATCGACTGGGACACCATCGACGGAGCGATTCGCGTGGCAAAGATTTTCGACGCGATGGATTGGTTTCTCGGAGTGGTTGGAGTGGTGACCCTAGGCCTGGGGGCTATTGGCGTCATCAACATTATGCTGGTTTCGGTCACCGAGCGCACGCGTGAGATTGGGCTGCGCAAGGCTCTGGGCGCGACTCACCGCAACATTATGACGCAGTTCTTTGTCGAGGGAGCCTTCCTCACCGCGTTTAGCGGCGGCATCGGACTGGCGATCTGCACCGCTTTCGTGACACTCCTGGCGCAATTGCCTTCTCCTGAGGGATTTGATACTCCGCGCATCGTGCCAGCCTCCGCCGTGGTCGCCATTGTTTCGCTATCGCTTGCAGGAATCATCGCGGGCCTTTATCCCGCGCGCAAAGCCGCACTGCTTGCTCCCGTGGAAGCGCTGCGGCAGGAGTAACTGAGTTGCAGCCTTTAAGTTTGGAGTGATCATGTTTGGCGACCTGGGCAAGCAAGCTGTTAACGCGTTGAAACATAATCGCCGCCGATCCGTGCTCACCATGCTGGGCATGGCATGGGGAATTGCCACGGTGGTTCTGCTGCTGGCCTACGGTACGGGCTTTGAGAGCGGTTTGATGGTCGCCTTCCGCACTTTTGGAGGGGATCTGGTTGCCATTTTTCCCGGCCGCACTTCCATACAGGCAGGTGGGACGAAGGCAGGCGTGCAAGTTCGCCTGACTCGCGAGGATCTCGATTACCTGCGCGCCGAGTGTCCCATGCTCACCCGCATTTCTCCCGAGGTGGATAAGCAGAGCCTGGTGTCCTTTGGCACTCGCAGCGCGAGTTACGGCGTACACGGCATCTATTCCAGCTACGAAAAAATTCGCGCCTTGGATGTCGGCGAAGGTTCCTTTTTCGGCGAGCAGGACGACTTCACCCACACCCGCGTGGCGGTCATCGGGTCGACGGTGAAGAAGAAACTATTCTCCGGCCAGAACGCGCTGGGCGAAAGCGTGCGCATCGACGGCATCTCCTACAAGGTTATCGCGGTCCTCCGGCATACCATTTCCAACGGCGACGAGGACATGAACTCCCTCGTTTATGTGCCATACAGCGCCATGAGCGACCTCAAGAACAGCTATTATCTCGACGGCATCATGATGGATTACGAAGGCGACCACATGAAGATGGTCGAGGCCGTACGCAACTCAATGGCTTTCCATCACAACTTCAGTGCTAAGGACAACCGCGCGATTTTCGTTTTCGACGCGGTGAAAGATCTCGCGGACCTTACCATCATCACTGTCGGCATCAAGCTTCTGCTGGGCTTTATCGGGCTGCTGACCCTGGGCATCGGCGGGGTGGGACTGATGAATATCATGTTGGTTTCCGTCACCCAACGCACTCGCGAGATTGGCGTGGAGAAAGCCTTGGGCGCGCGGCGATGGCATATTCTCTTTCAGTTCCTCGCCGAGGCTCTGGTGATAACCGCGCTGGGCGGGCTGTTGGGCGTGGCGCTGGCATATCTGGTTTCATGGTCAGTCGGTTCGCTGACATTGTGGAGCGCCTTCATGGAAGATGCCAGCGAGGGGGACATCCACCTGTACATCGACGCGGCGACGCTGCTGTGGTCCACCGTGATTCTCAGCTTCGTTGGAATTATCAGCGGCATGCTACCAGCCATCAAGGCCGCGAGGCTTAATCCGATCGAAGCGCTGCGCTACGAGTAGCCTTGGCGTGCCGGGGACTGTCACGAGGGCATCCTGCCCTCGCACAACGTACGCCCTTATCCTCGGGAGCGTAAAACCCCGCAGGTCAGGGCGGGGATATAAGCGACTTGGCAGCCACGACATAGGGGAGTCTTTTGCTGCTCAGATTTTGCGTGCCTGTCTTGTAAGTATCAGGACCATGGCGAGCACAACGCAGCCGTCAACATATCGGCTCGGAATGAGCCGCTAGACGCTAACGTGAGCGGAGTAACTCTGTGCGTAGTCTAGGAATCTCCGCCCTTCAGGGCAGGGAGGTTCAACTGCTTTACAATTCGACTGTGCCTGAAACCGCCGCTACCCGCCTCGAACGCGTTGTCTCACAGCTCCGCCTCTATGAGCATCCGTTGCTAAACTTTTCTGCGCGCTCCAAGGGCGAAGGAGTGGAAATCATCATTCAGTTCAAAGACTCGTCCGTTGCCGTGCACACCTACTACTTCGATCTCCATCCCCGCGACCTGGATCACCCGCAATTCGAATGGAGCTTCCAACGCCAACTTTACGACGCACTGCACGATTACTTTGTCGAAATGTTTATTCGCACGCCACAGGACCGTGCCGAACGTCGAAGGAGAGAATCGTGAACCTCTTGCGGCAGAGGATTGAGCAGGAGATCCGCCAGCACGGCCCGATTCCCTTCTCGCGCTACATGGAACTGTGCTTATACGATCCGGAACTTGGTTATTATTCGCGAAGTGCGAAGCAGTTCGGCAGGGCCGGTGATTTTTACACTTCGAGCGATATCCATGCCGTATTCGGACGGCTTTTGGCACGGCAGTTCAACGAGATGTGGCAAGCGCTGGACTCGCCCGACCGCATCGAAGTGGTCGAACTTGGACCAGGCCGCGGCTTGTTCGCGCAAGACGCGCTAGGCTGGGCAGAAAATAAATTCCCGGATTTTTTTCGCGCCCTACGCTACGTCCTGGTCGAGACCTCGCAAGTGTTGCGGGCACGGATCAGCGAAACTTTGCAGGGTCACATTGCTTCCGGAAAAGCTGAACTGACGAATTGCTATCCTCGGGAAGAATCAGCCCGCGAAACTCCGACCATCATCTTCGCCAACGAATTCTTCGATGCCCTGCCTGTCGAAATTCTCAGCCCAAAAGGTTCCGTGCGCATCGACACGTGCGCTGGGCGTTTCATCGAAGCCTGGGTGCCGTCTTCACTCGAAGAACTGGAGTTCCTCGACCGCTACTCAATCCATCCCGAGCCGGACGAACGGGTCGAGGCGCCCGTGGCCGCGCAGCACTTCATGGATCACATTGCCGCCAGCGTCCAGAGTGGATTCTTGATCGCCATCGACTACGGCTACGCCCGCGAGGAACAACTCGCCGGCCGCCATCGCGGAACCCTCAAGGCCCTGCGCCAGCATTCGATCAGTACCAACCCTTACCAAGCGCCCGGAGAACAAGACATCACCGCCGACGTGAACTTCACCGCACTGGCAGCGGCCGCGGAGAAGCATGGCATGCGGACACATAAACTCGTCACTCAATCCCAGTTCCTGATGGGTATTGGCGAAGCCAACCAGTTTGCTGATGCCTTCGAAGAATGCCGCCTGCCGCAGGAACGAGCGAAGGTCGCCCTACAACTTAAGCATCTGGTTACGCCCGCGGGCATGGGCGAAAGCTTCCATGTCCTGATTGCCAGTAAGGGAATCGCAGAGGAAACGGTCTCAGCACTTTCCGGACTGAATTTTGGCCGCTCACATTCAGGACCTCACGGAACGACAGCCGCGTCCGTTGGGCCTGAGCGAAGGTTGGGATCAGACACACAAAGCTTGGAGTGACGCTCTAGCCGGCAACTTCAACTGGTGTTTTGGATTCCGCGGCCGCAGCCTCCGGATACTCATACACTCCGCGCCCGGACTTGCGTCCCAACCGCCCCGCCTTCACATACTGCACCAGCAACGGCGCGGGACGATATTTCTCTCCCAACGATTTGTGGAGGTACTCGAGAATATTCAGCCGCGTGTCGAGTCCCACGAGATCGACCAGTTCGAACGGTCCCATGGGATGGTTCAATCCAAGTTTCAGCGCCTTGTCGATGTCCGTCGCCGAAGCAATCCCCTCCTGCAGCATATAGAACGCTTCATTGCCGATCATGGCATTGATGCGGCTGGTGATGAAGCCCGGCGCTTCTTTGATCACTACCACTTCCTTCCCCATGCGCTGGCCCACTTCTACCGCAGTCGCCAGGGTGTCGTCATCGGTCTCGAGCGCTCGCACGATTTCTAGCAGCTTCATCTTATGCACGGGATTGAAGAAATGCATGCCCACGCACCGCTTTGCGCGATAGGTCACGCTCGCAATCTCGGTGAGGCTGAGAGAAGAAGTATTGGACGCTAGAATCGTGGTCGGCCGACAAATCTTGTCGAGCAGCGTGAAGATCTCGATCTTCGACTCCATCTCTTCCGGTACAGCTTCAATGACGAGATCAGCTTCGCGCGCAGCTTCTTCCACCGATCCTGCATATTCCAGGCGGCGGAGAGCCGCTTCCGCGTCGGGCGGCGATACTTTCCCCAACGCAACCGCCTTGTCCAGATTGGATCGAATTTCAGTCCCCGCTCGACGCAGCGCACCCGGCAATAAGTCTTCCAGAATTGTTCGATAGCCACCAACCGCAGCCGCGTGCGCGATGCCCCGGCCCATGATGCCGGCGCCGATCACCGCGATGGTTTTAACCGCTGCCACTATTGCGCCACCACTTTTTCTTTTTCCAGATCTTTGATCGCATCATTCAACGCGCCGCCGGCAGCACGCAAACTGTCCGCCAAGCGCTTGCGCTCCTCGACATTCATTGCCGGAATTGAAATACAGATACGGCGCAGCGTAGTCGTTATATCTTCCACGTAATTCATCGAGCGGATAAGTTCACCGGATGCAAGCATGAGGGCTCCTGTAGGGTTGTCGGCTGTTTTAGTCGGCTCTGACCGTCTGCCCGCTTCACTCTCAGCGAAAATGGTTGGGCCGACTTCTATTCTGGACGCGTCAGCGAATTTAGTAAAGGCGGGCAGCGGCGCAGGCGGCACAGATCTCCCGTTTGTTAACAACGATTTAACCGGGAGCAGCTTATAATTCCGATTGATTCTTTTAATGGGCCTTCCATTCTGCCTGCGAATCTAAGGACTTATATGCCTGATACGCCCCTGAAACGTTATATTTTCGCAAGCGACTTCGATCAGACGCTCACTTTCAACGATTCCGGATACGTGCTGGCGGAATTAGTTGGCATTCCTACTGCAGAGTTCGAACGCAAAGCCAAGGGCATGGCGAAAATTAATCTGGTACAGCAAGGAGCCGAGCTTGCCTACCTGCTGCTCCACGACCCGGAGTTTAAGGCCAAGGTGCGGAAAGAGCATCTGCACGAAGTAGGAAAGAGCATTCGCCTCAAGAGTGATATCAAACTTCTTTACCAGATTCTTGCCAGCGGTGTGGACGGACATTTTTTTGATTTTTATGTTCTTTCCGCCGCGCCCGTGGAGGTAATCCACTCCGCTCTCGAAGGTATTGTTCCGAGAGATCACATCTTCGGTACCGAGTTCCTCTATAAGGCTTCCGGCGAAATCGATAGCATTGTTCGTGCCACGGCTGGCTACGGCAAGGTTGCGGTGCTTAACCAGTTGCTGGCGGAGCACGTCATGGGCCCTGACCACGTCATCTATTCAGGGGATGGCAGCTCCGATATTCACGTGATGTTGCAATTGAACGCGCGGGATGGCCTCACTATCGCGGTCTCGGAGTCACCACACATTTCACAGATTGCCAAGCGCACGGTCCTGTGCACCAGTGCTTTGGCGGTGCTCGCGCCTATTCTTGAGGAAGTGCTGGGGTGGGAGCGGTCCCGCATTCGCAACTTTTTCGAGGCTAACGGCATGTTGATTCAGGAGTGGGAGCGGGTTCGCACCGACTGGCTGACATTGCGTCCGGCCATCACAGAGACTGAAGAACCGGTAAGCTTGGCGTGACGACTCCACTGCTGTGCTTTGACTCGATGGTCTGAACTTCATGCTGCGTGATCAGAACCTTATTCCACTTTCTCACCAGCACCAGCGGGCATTAGCTTTATGTGTGCGCATCGATCGCGCTCAGCCCATCCCCGACGCGGATGTGCAGACTTGGCAAGCTGAGATTTCCCAGCTTTTCGAAGAGGAAATCAAGATTCATTTCGCTGCTGAGGAAGCTGTGATCTTTCCGGCCGCTCGACGGTTTGCGGAACTAGTTCCGTTAGCTGAAGAATTAACTTCGGAGCATGCCTCGTTGCGCGGATGGTTCCGCCAGGCAGCGGCGCATCGCATGTCCCCGGAAACCTTGCCGGCCTTCGCGCAACAACTTTCCGCCCACATCCGCAAGGAAGAACGTCTGCTCTTTGAAAGCATGCAGCGATTGATGAAACCTCCAGAACTCGCAAGTCTTGGAATTGGGTTAGAAGCGGCTTTGAAAGACGTCGCACATTCGTGCCTCCTGCCGAACGAGGCCACCAAGCTGAAGGGGAAAAGATAGTCAACTCACTTCGTCACGAGCTGCACCCGCAATGGCGACGTCTGAACATCATCGCGCCTTCCCGTCCCATATACCGTTCCAGCACCCGAGGTTCGGTTTTCCGAAGATCCACTACGACCAGGCCATCGAGCACATGAGAAAATTTCCGATCCACGTTGAATCCCAATAGCCTGCCGCCAATCTTTGCGTATTGCCGTAGCAGGATGGGCAGCCCTTTGCCGTCAGTCTCGACGTCTGTGATGGGTTGCGAGAGTTCCTCCAAATCGTGCAGCGCCGCGCACATGGCGCGGCAGTCCCAAGGCCGCAGCCCCGCTGGACGAAATGCTCGTCTTGGTTCGATCATTCCCCGCTCAATAATCCCCGCCCGCTTATCTTCCTGTATGCGCGCCTGGAAGAAACGGTAAATCATCTCGCGCGAGGCTGTGCTGTAATCATTGCTGATGCTGACAGCACCAAACAACACCGGGGTGTCGGTGTGCATCGTCAGCAACCGCGCAATTCCCTTCCACAACAAAAGCAGCGGAGCATACTGGCGTTGATATTCCGGCCTCACAAATGAACGTCCCAATTCCAGTGCTGGACCGAGCTTCTCGAAGAGCCGCACATCGTAGCGAAACAGCGTACTGGTGTATAGCCCGTCCACTCCGCGCTCAGCAAGGATCTCAGCCGTGTTGCCTGCGCGGTAAGCCCCCACAAGTTCTCGCCTCGTTTTGTGCCAGAGCAGGACATGCCAGTAGTAGCAGTCGAAACGATCAAGATCCCGTTGTTTGCCCGTCCCTTCGCCCGCTCCTCGAAAGGTGACCTCGCGCAGACGTCCGATCTCCCGCAACATTCGAGGCGTCTCGTTCGCTTTCACCAGGTAGACTGCCAGATCAGCGTTCTCCACCAAACAACGATCCCCGGCAAGACGGTCCAATTCCTCTGTCAGACCTTCCGCCGGCTCCGCAGCTGCGACAGGCTCCTGCACCTTCTCTGAAATTTTGGAACGTAGCGCCACCGACCACGATTTCTCCGGTCGACTGCGACGAGCTAGCAGGTATGTGCGCCAGCGCAAGTATTCCGTCGCCTCCCGATCGTCTGCGATGCCAGCCAGGGATTCGCGGGGAATTTCGCTGCCCACGCGGACTTCCACCGCTCGGCCTTCCTGCTGAAGAAATTCCTGCAGCAGAAACGTGGCTCTCAGCCGGGGATGAATCATCCCGAAGAGATGAAAGCTCACACTGTTGCGTCCGCAGAAATAAATGGGAAGCGCGGCCGCTTCGGTGCGACGAATCAGACGCACGGCTGTATCGCTCCACACGGGATCGGTGATCTGCCCCTGTGGAAATTGCCACTGCGAAACCTCACCCGCGGGAAACATGGCCAGCATTCCACCGCTGTGCAGCCACTCTAGCGCCTCTCGCAGCGCGCGGCGATTCGTGTCGACACTCGTTGCGCGAACGGCGGTGTCGCTCTGAAACGGATTCACGAATATACAGTGGCGCCCAAGTTCCGGCACATCGCGCAGAAGGTAATTGGTCATCACCTTTACGTCCGGGCGAACCCGAGTCAGCAACGTGGCCAGCACAGCTCCATCCAGCATTCCAAAGGGATGATTGGCCACGACAACCACGGGACCGCTGGTGGGGACTCTTGCGATGTTCGCGGAATCCACGCGCAACTCGACTCGCATTGCCGCCAGCAGGTTCCCAAACCCGAAGCCGTCGGGAGATCGTTGCACCCTTCGATAGAGATCCCTCACCCTTTCCACGGGAACGAACTTCTCAGCCA
>DATNKA010000149.1:0-6267 GCA_035603655.1 Candidatus Acidiferrales bacterium
GCGCACGCATTGGGGATGTGCTGCGTATGGTGGTGTTCGACAGTATGAAGCCAACCTTGCTGGGTGTGGCCATAGGAACCGTCGGCGCCTTGGCGATGGGACGTGTTTTACCGAGCCTCATCTACGGTGTGAAGCCGACCGATCCCGTTACTTTCCTGGTGGTGCTGTTTCTTCTTGTCGCGACCGCTCTGTTTGCCAGCATCATTCCGGCATACCGGGCGACCAGGGTCGATCCCATGGCGGCGTTGCGGTACGAGTAGGAGCTTTAATGAGTGGAATATTTCACGATCTCCGCTACGCTTTGCGCCAACTGCGCAAAAGTCCCGGCTTCACCGCTGTTGCGGTCGTCACGTTGGCGCTCGGAATCGGCGCCACCACCGGCATCTACACGGTGCTGTACGCCACTTTCCTGGCCCCTATGCCCTATCCGGATTCCGAACAGCTGGTCATGGTGTGGTCAAAATTAAATGGCGAACGCACGATCGTCTCGGCCGCGGATTTTCTCGACTGGAAGCGCCAGAGCAATGTGTTTCAGGATCTTGCCGCCTGGAATGACGGCATGTTTAACCTGGCCGCTTCGGACCGTCCCCAGCATGTTCCCGGTCAGCTGACCACTCCGGGTTGGTACCGGATGCAAGGCTTTCGCTTCTTGCTGGGACGCGACTTCCTGCCAGAAGAGGGCGAGCCCGGAAAAGATCGCGTCGTGATTCTAGCCCACAGCCTATGGCAACGGCTGGGCGCAAACACCAACATCATCGGCCAGCAGCTTCGTATCAATAGCGAGCCTTACACAGTGGTGGGCGTCTTGGCGCCTGGCCTGGCAGACCGGCTGACTGTGGAACTTGCGGTGCCGCTGGCATTCAAACCGGAGCAACTCGATCACAGTTTTCGCTCACTAACCGTGCTTGGTCGCATGAAGGCAGGACTCTCCATAGCACAAGCCCAGGCTGACATGGATGTCGTCGCGCGCCGCCTTGGCTACGATCACCCGGATTCGAACAAGAATTGGAGTGTGAGCGTCGAACCTCTGCGCAATGACTTCCTTCCGCCGGTAACCCTGAAAACTCTTTGGCTGTTGATGGGTGCGGTGGGCTTTGTGCTGGTAATCGCGTGCGTCAACGTGGCCAATCTGCTGCTGGCCCGAGGCACAACGCGGCAGAAAGAAATTGCCGTACGGGCTTCGCTGGGCGCGAGCCGTTGGGAATTGTTTGTTCAGTTTCTGGTCGAAAGCCTGGCTTTGGCGAGCGTGGGAGGCCTCCTTGGCGCCGGTTTGGCAGAGGCTCTGGTTAAGGGGGTGATGGCGATCATGCCTCCTTTCATAGTGACTTCAGAGGCGGATATCCGTGTGAGTATCCCAGTCCTTCTGTTTACTCTGGCAATAACCGTGATGGCTGCCATCGGATTCGGCTGTGCCCCAGCTTGGCAGGCGTCGGGCGTCGATCCGATTGATGCTTTGAAAGAAGGAGGCCGTGCCGGAATCAGTGCGGGTACCCGCTCTTTGCGCAGGGCGCTGGTCGTGACGGAATTTGCGCTGGCGCTCACCCTGCTTGGCGGCGCGGGGTTGGCAATCCATAGTTTCGTGAACCTCACGCACGTCGACCTCGGTGTTCGCAGTGATCACATCCTGACCTTCACCCTTCCTGTACCGCGGGTTCGGTTCGCGCAGCCACAGCAGATGGTTGTGTTTTACCGCCGGCTCCTGGAGAAGCTCGAATCCATTCCAGGCGTATCGCGCGCCGAAGCGGCAACTGCTACGCCGGTGCGAGGCAGATGGTTTGGAAGGGCCTTCACCATCGTCGGCAAACCACCCGTGGATCGCTCCTCGCGGCCCGATGCCGGATTTCAAATGGTCACGCCCGGATACTTTGACACCTTTGGCATTCGCGTCGTCCGGGGTCGCAGCTTCACCGAGCAAGACAATGCTGAAAATGTAAGGGTGGCGATGGTCAACGAAGACTTTGTCCATCGCTACTTGCCGGGCGTGGATCCCCTGACCCAGCGCATTGCCGTCGATCAACTTGTCCCCGGCATCGCCCGCAACGAGCCCACGGTCCTCTGGCAAATCGTCGGTATCTTCCATAACGTGCGGACCGGCGACCTTCGCGAGGACTTCCCTGAGATTGACGTCCCCTTCTGGCAGTCTCCTTGGCCCCAAGCCGCCATGGCGGTTCGCACCTCTGGCGATCCCGACGCGATGGCCAACAGCATCGCCGACGTTGTCAAGTCCATGGACCCCGACCTACCTCTCGCCCAAGTCCGCACCATGGAGCAGATCGTGATTGAGTCGCGTTCTTACGAGCGCTTCGAGACCGCGCTCTATGGCGGCTTCGCGGGGTTGGCTCTTCTGCTCGCAGCGGTGGGAATTTACGGTGTCATGGCGTTCGCAGTGGCTCAGCGAACTCACGAGATCGGATTACGCATAGCCTTGGGTGCCGGGCGTGACGCGGTGTTCAGCCTGATCTTGAAGGAGGGCGCAGTTTTGGCTCTGGCGGGTTCGCTACTCGGCTTGGTCGGCGCCTGTCTGGTAGGTCGCACGATGCAGGGCATGTTGTATGGCGTAGGGACGATCGATCTCGCCGCATTCGCGACGGTCGTGGTGGTGCTGCTCGCCTCCGCAATGCTGGCGTGCTACCTTCCCGCCCGCCGCGCAGCCAGCGTAGATCCCATGGTGGCTCTGCGCTATGAGTAAGACATGTGAATTGAGAGCGAAATGATCCAGCTAAAAAATATCGAACGCAACTATCAGACCGGCGCTGGCTATACCTGGGTACTGCGCCGGATCAATCTCGACATTCGGCAGGGCGAATTTGTCACCGTGATGGGACCCTCCGGAGCGGGAAAGTCCTCCCTGCTGAACGTGCTGGCGCTTCTCGACGACCAGTGGACCGGCGAATACTGGTTCCGCGAGCAAGCCGCCCACCTTATGAAACGCAAGCAACGGGGCGAGCTGGCCAAGAGCAATGTCGGAATGGTCTTCCAGAGCTATCACCTGCTCGACGATCTTACCGTTCAGGAAAACATTGATCTGCCACTTTCTTATAAAGACATTCCGCGAAGTCAGCGGCAGAGCGCGGTCGCCGACACTCTCGATCGCTTCCAGATCGTGGCGAAGAAAGATCTCTATCCCAGCCAGCTTTCCGGGGGGCAGCAGCAACTTGTAGGGATAGCGCGCGCCGTAATCCACAATCCATCACTCCTGCTCGCCGATGAGCCGACGGGAAATCTGCATTCCCCTCAGGCCAGAGAAATCATGGAACTCTTTCGTGACTTAAGCCAACACGGAACAACCATCGTGCAGGTCACTCATTCGGAAGCGAACGCGGCCTACGGGAGCCGCACCATTCAACTGCGCGACGGTTGGTTGGTTGGTGATACAGCGAATCCCGCACTTACACTACCAACGGAGGTCAGCGCATCGTGAGGTTCCAGGGGTCTGGTTTCTGGCGACGCGGAATCGCCCTCTTTTGTGCGTATGCGACGTTGGTCGGGAGCCTCCGGGCGCAAGTTGCAACATCTTTCCAGACGCAGAGTTCAACCGCGTCCCCGAAGACCGAGCCGCTTCGCTTTGAGATGCAAAAATCTCGCAGTCCATTTAACGCCTACTCGCCCGAGACCGTCCCGGAGCCCACACTTGCGAACTCCCCGCGTCTTCTAGAACTGATACGCGACGGCAAGCTTTATCTCTCACTGAAAGACGCGATCGATCTTGCGCTGGAGAATAACCTCGATTTGGCCATTGCCCGCTACAACCTGCCCATCGCCGACACCGACATTCTGCGTACCCAGGCAGGTGGATTCTTCCGCGGCGTCAACACCGGAGTAGTGCAGGGAACTCCAGGTGGGGGAGTGGGCGGTTTTGGTACAGGCGCTCCCGGCGCCGGCGGTACGTCGGGCGGTGCGGGCGGCGCCGGTGCAGGCGCCTCGGGGTTGGTTCAATCCACTCTTGGAGCTGGCACTCCGGTGTCGTCCTATGATCCTGCAGTTACTGTCTCCGTCGGATCTGAACATCAGACCACGCCACTGGCCAACCTGCAAATTTACGGAGTGCCTTCGCTCCAATTGAACACCGGTCAGGCCACCTTCGGTTACGTGCAGGCGTTTGCAACGGGTACCAGCATTTCTTTTCAGTTCAGCAATAGTCGCCAGTCTACCAACAGCCCTTTTCTTTTTCTGTCGCCGGCCACAAGCGGGATGTTTCGATTCACCATCCAGCAGGAAATATTAGCCGGCTTCGGCTTCGGTCCCAATCTGCGCTACCTTCGCATCGCACGGAACAACAAGAAGATTTCCGACATCGCCTTCAAGGATCAGGTCATTGCCACGGTCACGCAGATCGAAAACATCTATTGGGACCTCGTCAGCGCCTACGAGCAGACGCAGGTCAACGAGCAATCTTCCGCCTTTGCTCAACAGACTCTCGAGAATGCCCGGAAACAGTTGAAACTGGAGAGCATTCCTGAGATCGATGTAATGCGGGCAGAAGCCGAACTTTCAAGACGTGATCAGGATTTAACGGTGGCGCGCACCAGCCTGCAACTGCAAGAAACTCTCATGAAGAATGCCGTCACCAAGAATCTGTCCGACCCGCTTCTGGAGGCAATGCCCGTCATTCCCACGGACCGCATGCAGCCTAACCAGGTGCAGGCCGCTTCCGAGATTCAGGAGTTGATCGCTCAAGCCTTGCAGCACCGTCCGGAACTGGCGGAGACCGATGTCGACCTGCTGAACCGCCAGATCAGCCGGAAAGCGGCGCGCAATGCTTTGCTGCCATCGCTGTCGCTGGTAGGGTTCTACGGAGGGTCGGGACTAGCCGGGCCGCTGAATCCTCTGTGTCAGGGCTGCACTTCAAGCGTGCCGGTTGATTTCGCGGGAGCACTGGGAAACACATTCAACAATTCCTCCCCCGATTACTATATTGGGTTGAACCTCAACATCCCCATCCGGAACCGTGTCGCCAAAGCTGATCAGTATCGTTCCGAGCTTGAGTATCGCCAAGCCGAGCTGCGCAGAGAGCAGCTGAAAAAACAGGTGCGCATCGAGGTTCGCAACGCGCAATATGCGCTCGAACAAACCGGTGCCAGGGTGGACGCCGCGCGCAAGGCCCGAGACCTGGCGCAACGCACATTCGATATTACGAAGAAGGAACAGGAATTGGGGGCGGGATCGAGCTATCAGACCCTCACTTCCCAGCGCGATCTTTCGCTGGCTGAGTTGGATCTGGTCGGCGCCATGACCAGTCATGAGAAGGCCAAAGTCGAACTTGATCGTGCCACCGGAGCGACTCTGGAACATAATGGAATCCAGATCCAGGACGCGCTGAATGGTACTGTTAGCACCGCGAGTCCATAGTTGAACATTCAAGTTAGACATACAAGTTAAACATGCAGCCTTTTACCAAGTCGGAAGAGATTTTCACCGCCACGGCGCTAACGAGTAGCAAGGACCGTCCCCGAATTTTGGCCGCCGATGATCAGCAACACGTTCTCGAGGCCATCGAAATGCTCCTGCGCCCGCAGGGGTACGAGGTGGAAACGGCGCGATCCCCGGCGTTAGTTCGGGAGTCACTGGCCACCGGCTCCTACGATGCCCTCCTTATTGATCTGAACTATACGCGGGACACAACATCCGGCCGGGAGGGCCTCGACCTGTTATCTGAGGTCGTTGCGCTGGACAATACCACGCCGGCGATCGTGATGACGGCCTGGGCCAATATTGACCTGGCAGTGGAAGCCATGCGTCGCGGGGCACGCGACTTCATTCAGAAGCCTTGGGAAAACGAACGGCTGCTCGCGATCCTGAGGACGCAGGTGGAGCTTCATCGCGCACTCCGCGAGGCTGAGCGTCTGGCAGCCCGGAATCGCCTGCTACAAACCGAAGGCCGACCTCAGTTCATTGCGACAGCGCCTGCAATGCAACCGTTGCTCGGCACTCTGACGCGAGTGGGTCCCTCGGACGCAAATGTGTTGATCACCGGCGAGCATGGCACCGGCAAAGAGGTGGTCGCGCATACGCTCCATGCCTTGTCTGCCCGGGCGTCCCGTCCCATGATCGCCGTAAACACCGGCGCGGTCCCTGATGGCCTATTTGAAAGTGAACTCTTCGGGCACGTGAAAGGTGCATTCACAGATGCCCGTTCTGATCGCATCGGTCGGTTCGAACTGGCCGACGGTGGAACCATCTTCCTGGACGAGATCGGCAACGTGCCAATGCATCAACAGGCGAAGCTGTTGCGCGTGCTCGAGGCGGGTGAGGTTGAGCGGATCGGCT
>DATNKA010000150.1:0-3869 GCA_035603655.1 Candidatus Acidiferrales bacterium
CGTACTCACTTGTAGTAATTGATTCCATGACTTAACCGGCTCCCTTGCCCCGACCTAAAGCTTGGTGGTGCTACCCACCCAAAAGGCTCGGGAGAAAGGGAGCCCGATATGTTGATTGATTAGGATGCGATTGCCAGCCGAGCTCTCCGCAAATTGCGTTTGTCGATTCGGACACAGGGGAATTACAGGAACGGCGCACGGACCACCGCGAGGATGCAGAGAAGTTCTGCCGTGGTCTTCGGGTACGGGGAATGAGAGTACGTGTGGGGATGGGAGCCAGCGGGCATGCGCGCCGGCTCGAAGCGAATACTGGGCGAACTGGACTTTGAATTGTGGATCGGGGACACCACCGGGATCGCTACGAAGCGCGAGCGCCAGCAGAAGACGGATCGCCAGGATGCACAACACATTCTGCGCCTGTTATCTCCTCGATCAGCGTACTCGTATGATGTCTTGTACCCAATTCGTCTCCCATGTCTTGCCCGCATCCGGGGAGTACGCCTGCTCCCAGTGACATGATGTCGGAGTGACCTTGGACCATATGAATCGTATGCGGACCGGTCTCCCGTTGAAGGTATCGTCCGCGTAGAACGTGCCCACGCCGTTTTCGAAGCGCCCTCTCATCGGTGGATCGAGAGGTCCTAGTGGCGTCCGGCTGTCGAGCCACCAGATTGACCACTGCTGGGTCTTCGCGTCGAAGGATCGCAAAGCGACGCCACGATAGGGAGCGCCCGGCACCGCGAGCACGAGGTCGTCGACATTGCTGTAGCTCCCCATCAGCGGCTGGCTATACAACGTGCCCTCGAATTCAACCCACTCGTGATTGTGGGCGAGCCGCTCCTTCAGCTTTCGATGATGAACTTGCCAGTGGCCTACTAAGAAATCGAAGTCATGGACGCCCGGAGTCGCACTATCCACTGGACTCCTTCCCTGTCCCGAATCCCGATCAGACTGGGCAGTTGACAATCCCGGAATGGCCAAACTCAAAGTCAGCAGCCCCAGAACAACTGCCGTAGGGCGATAAATCTTCATCGTGACCTCTCTCTGCAGGAATTCTAGAGGCTCATTGCACGGAACGTAGCCCAACCTCTTTGATTATGCCACCATGTTTTCAAGGGTTCGGCGATGCGTTCAGCGACAGCTAAGGACCAATGCAATGCATCTTCAGAGTTCGACATACTCCAACGATTTGCTGTTACAGGGAGGCCAACGAGGAGCACCGTCGATATCAGGATCACGAGCGTTGGCGAACGCCGCCCAATAACGTCGCATCACCTTTTCCCAATTCCTGATCTTTGTCCCTGTGCTCCCAGTCGCCGGGGAACGAGTCACTCAAGAAAAACAGCTCTTCGCTATGATGCGCGCCCCACCGAGCCCGCTTTCCTGAATCGACATAGGCGAAGCAGTACGAGTATGACTTCACATTTCGTGCATGGCACAACTCCCGAGGCGCAGTTTCACTTCTAAGATTTTCTTCGTGAATATTTCCCCTGGAAGACTGTCTTCCAGGTTGCGCCGTTGTCGGTCGACTGCTCCCATCGTTGCTCGACTTCGTCCGGTGTCTCGCAGGTCACCTTAATCCGGTTCAGAACGGCTTCCCCATTGGGTCCGACACTCGGGCCCTGAAACTCCGCCACCCTCGCGGTTACTTTGCCTGCGAACAGGTGCACGCGACCTTCGTTATCGGCGAACATGCCATGCCAGTTCTGGTCATCGGCGCTATAGGCGAGCATGTTCTTGCCGCTGTGTCCCTTGCCTCCGTTCCAGTTCTCGACGACCAGGCACTTGTCCAGATCCAGCGAAACCGTGCTGGTTGCGCTGAACGTCGCACCGGGATAAGTTACCGTCCAGTTGCCCAACCAAAAGTCAAGCCCGCGGTTGGCGGGGTTTGTGGAACATTCGCCCGAGTTGGCTGCGGCCCACCCGGGGATTGCGGGAGTAGTCACAAAGAGCACGACAGCGCTCAGGAAAATAGCACCGCGCAATGAGCCAGCTTTCGCATTCCTCGAATGCTTCATAGGATTCTCCTTAATTACAACTTAGTGTAAGAACGCTCCCTTTCTAGGAGGAGGCTCGATCTTTCTCTACATCCGATAACGGTCGTCTCGCGCAGAAGCGAAACGCCTCCGCGCCCAGTTCGACGGCATGAACCTCGAATCCGGCGGATTCAAGGCGCGTACCAAAGCTGTCGGGATCAACGGGAACCAGTGTGTCCCCTATGTGAATGAGCCGCATGAGCAGGCTTTGTCTGCTATCGCTGCCTACAAAAAAACCGCCTGGCCGGAGAACGCGGAACACTTCACGAAGAACTTGGTCTTGAAGTTCGGGAGACGGGACATGATGAAGCATAGTGAACGAGACGGCTCCCGAAAACTCTGAGCCCACAAACGGCATCCGCATGGCATTTCCCTCGACCACCTCCACGTTGCTTCCTCGCATGCGTGCAGTCAGCGCGTTCGCAAGCTTCGGATCGACTTCGAGAGCGGTCAGTCGCTGGACCGACATCCGCAGTAGATCGGTGGTTAAACCCGGCCCAGGTCCGAGTTCCAACACATTGGGTCCGAGATCGGTGCGGTCCAGAACCCAGGGCACTCGCTCGCGAACGGTTGTACGCCAACGATCCGAACGGCAGAACCATTGATGTAAGCGATTCATAACCCCTCAGGCAGTTTGGACTTAGCCCTCACGCTACCGGTTGTAAGTTCTGCGTGCATTCGATAATGTGACGATGGATGTCGCAAAAGCGGCAAAATGCAACTTTCGATCCGTCGTCTGATCGTACCTCCGCGGTCACAACCCTCACGCGCGACTATCCGGCGGGTCACGTAATACCTTTGCATTTCCATGATCGAGATCAACTGGTCTATGCATCGCGCGGCGTGATGACAATTTGCACTCGCGACGGGACCTGGGTAGTCCCACCCAACCGTGCGGTATGGATAAGGGCGGCGGTCTCGCACACAATCACGATGTCGGGTGCAGTCGCGATGCGAACCCTCTATTTGAAACCACGGATCGCCAGAGGGCTGCCACGCGACTGCTGTGTGATCAGCGTCTCAACATTGCTGAAGGAACTCATTCTTTACGCTTGTACTTTGCCAGCCTTGAAGACAACGGTGAAATGGCAAGAACACTTGATCGGGATCATCCTTCATCAACTGGAAGCGGTGCGGATGGTCCCTTTGCAACTACCTCATTTGTCGGATCCGAGAGCCGTCCGTATTGCAGAGATTCTTGTGCGAGACCCCGGCGATGCCAGAACGCTCGCTCAGCTTTGCCGGGTGGCCGGTGCCAGCAAGAGGTCCATCGAGAGACTCTTCCAGAAAGAAATCGGCATGACCTTCGGAAAATGGCGGCAGCAACTTCGGCTCATGGAAGGAATGCGCTTCTTGGCTGAGGGCGCAAAGGTTACGTATGCCGCTCTGGAATCCGGGTACAGTACACCGAGCGCTTTCATTGCCATGTTCCGGAAAGTCCTCGGTACTACGCCGACTTCCTACTTTAGATTGAGAGAGCCCTAACATCTCGTTATTTCCCGATGGCATACCGGCGCACCATCGTATTGAGGCCAGACCTGCCGATAACGCGAGTTTGGAAAGCACAAGTGCCCTAGCGAGCCAGCGCAAGCGAACTAACAGTTGTGGCTCCGTGCTCGAGACTCTCGGCTTTCGCCACATCGGAGTTGTCCACGACGAATAGGCCGTATCGCCGGACGGCACGAAGGCATTCGGTGTCCTCGATCTCAAAACCGAGATGGAAGGCTGCCGTTTTCCATCGGATTGGGCACTCGCATGACAAGAGCATGCGTCTGGCGATGACCTGTGGCGATCACGTGTTCGCGTGCTCGAACATGGCGTTTGCCGGGGACT
>DATNKA010000151.1:0-3798 GCA_035603655.1 Candidatus Acidiferrales bacterium
CATGGCTCCGCAGAAAGCGAAAGGGAGAGCGAAGATGGAGTGCTCCCACTTGATCATTTCGAGCGTAACGCGCAGGTTGCGCAGGATGGGCACAGAAAGATTGTAAGGCAAGGGAGACGGTTCAGTTCTCAGAACCCAGAATGGACGATAGTAGGAGATCGACAGGTTGCGCCGGCTCTCGGTCCGGCCGCCGTGTTTTGTGAGCTACTAAGCGGCACTCCGAAAAATGAAAATGGAGGAAGGGTCCGTGCCTCTTGCTATCTGCGTTGCTATCCGTGGCTGTAAGCTCGCCTCCTATCACTGCGCTATGAATGGACAAAGGGACGCTTAACCTTCGCGGATGGCGGAAGGCTGGGCCCATCTCGCGCAAACGGTTTACGCAACCATGCCCGTCGACGGCTTTCCCGCCGCGCAGGAACAGAGCATGGGACCGCACGCGGGTGACCAAATAGTAGTGATCGACGATGGAAGGACCGACGACCGACGTGTGGGCGCGGCTGGGGTGGTTCAAGGTTGTGTCGGAGATTTATTCTCCCGACGCCGGGAAGCCGCCAGTTCCGAAGCGCATCATGGGAACCGAGATGTGTAGCCCACGAATCCCTTGCGTCGCAGTAGAGCGAAGATGGTGGTGGTCTGGAGTGCACCTGAGACCGGCTTCGATCCGGCTTGGAAGCAGATTCCCAGCCCGAGTGATTACGTTCATTTCTTGACCGCGTAGTGCGGGCCAACGATCGTGTCCCTGTTATTATTCCGGTACCAGAAAGCCGGCGGGCGCATGTCCCGCAGAAAAGGTTCATGGTGGCAGGAGCTCTCAGAGCGGAAGCGGATTCTCCGGCCGCCGAGTTGCCGGTGGAAGAAGTGAAGACGATAGAAGTGTCGGTGGTGATGCCTTGCTTGAACGAGGCCGAGACACTAGAGATATGCATCCTCAAGGCACAGCGGGCGTTACGCGAAGCGAATATTGCGGGCGAAGTTGTGATTGCGGACAACGGAAGCACTGACAGTTCGGTGGAGATTGCGGAACGGCTGGGCGCGAGGGTTGTAAATGTGCGGGCCAAGGGATACGGCAATGCCTTGATGGGCGGGATTGCGGTTGCGCGCGGCCACTACGTTGTTATGGGAGATGCAGACGACAGTTACGATTTTGGCCACGTCCCCCGCTTCGTCGAACAGTTGCGGAATGGAGCCGACGTGGTGATGGGCAACCGCTTCCGTGGCGGGATTCAGAAGGATGCGATGCCTGCGCTGCATCGTTATTTTGGCAATCCGGCTCTAACGGGCCTGGGGCGGATTTTCTTCCGAAGTTCGGTAGGAGATTTCTATTGCGGTCTGCGCGGTTTTCGCAAAGACGCTTACCGGCAGATGGCATTGCGAACGACGGGCATGGAGTTTGCAACTGAAATGGTGGTCAAGGCCACTCTGCTGCAATTGCGGATCGTTGAGGTGCCCACAACGCTTTCGCCCGATGGTCGTAACCGTCCGCCTCACCTGCGGACGTGGCGGGACGGCTGGCGCACCCTGCGTTTTTTCCTGCTATACAGCCCGCGCTGGCTATTTCTATATCCCGGAATCGCGCTGATGCTGGTGGGAACGGTGCTGGGGCTGTGGTTGTTGCCCCGCGCAAGGACGGTCGGCGGGGTCACTTTCGACGTTCACACGCTGCTGTATGCCGCGGTCTTCGTTTTGCTGGGATTTCAGGCGATCGCCTTCGCATGTTTTACGAAGATATTTGCGATTTCGGAGGGACTGCTTCCCCCCGATGCGGCATTGGATAGACTTTTCCGTTACGTCACGCTCGAGGTCGGCTTGGCAGTAGGGACAGGACTGACGATCGTGGGATTTGGCGCATCGTTGTACGCGATTAGTAGCTGGGGAGCACAGCACTTTGGCATGCTGAATTATTCCCGGACGATGAGGATTGTGATTCCGGCCGCGCTGTGTTTGACGTTGGGTGCGCAAACTATTTTTACCAGCTTCTTCCTCAGTGTTCTCGGAATGCGGCGGAAATAAGGGGAGAGGTTAAGCCTTCGTGCGCAAACACGCTCGCTAGGAATGACAGCATCTTCCCTTCGATGGAATCTGATCAGTTGGCGGAAAAGCAACCAGGCGCTGGCAGGCTCGAAGCAGACGAAACATCCGCTAAAGCTAAGGGAAATGCTTTACCGGGTGCGCGATCCTGAACGGGTTGCCGCTACCCTGATACGAGCGGCCGCGGAGAGCTGGCATCTGATCTCCCGGGCTGAGTCTGCAAAGTTATATCGGCGCTTTTCCGGACATACGATGTGCAGCGAGGCACGCCTCCTTGGGCTGCATGAAGAGGTGAAGTAGGTCGTCGCAAACCATCTCCCCCGACGATCTCGGTTGAAATGCCGATGCGCCCGTGGGGCAGCCCGCTCCAACCGCAAACCGGACTTACAAAATCGCCAAACTCTTCACTGGAAGTTGCCTGTGGCAGTGGGCAGAAGTGCGGGAACTGTTTCGGGATCAAGGGGCCGGGGGCCAGAGTTGTTCAGTTGACGACTAGGGATACTGGAAGGGCGCGCGCAAGGCTGTCGATGACATTCTGCAATCGGATTCATTTGCCAACTGGGGCGCATTTCGTTAAGCGAGCTACAAAGTGGAGTTTTGCTCCGAGGATCCAATTGGCCGGCCACGGATAGAGACCGAGATCGGTGATGATCTGATCGGCGTGAAGGCCGATTTCCTGCCAGGCGTCGCGCCACTGGCTCTTAGTCCAGTAGTTGTAGGGGAGCGCGACGCCAAATCGTGCGTTGCCAACCCAGTCCATAAAGCGCAGCCGCGCACCGGCCGCCACTCCGTGGCGATTGTGATCCTTGATAAGCACGCTGTGCGTCGCGACGCGTCGCGCCTCATGTAACAGAGTCGTGGGATCGGGAGTGTGATGCAAAACATCGGAGAAAAGCACCACATCGAAGGACTCATCCGCGAAGGGGATACCTGATCCATCGAATATCTCAACCGGGATGTGAGTGTGTGCGCGCGGCAGCACATCGACGCCGGTAACAGTGAGATCCGGGCGCCGGGATTGCAACACGGCGGAGATCAGACCATCGCCGCAACCGACGTCGAGCACGCGGGCGCCGGACGGCACCAGCTTGGCAAACCATTCCGCAAGGGTTTTCACCCTTCGGTTGAAAACCAGCTTCTCGTGTAAAAATCCGATCGCGCTCATCGAGTATGCAGTGTACAACGGGGCACGCTGAAGAGAATCTGGGAGGAAACTTCAATCATGACCTACGATCAGGGGGACGAAGCGGACTGGGTCGCGGAGCGAGATCACGGGCTGGCCGTTGTGCATGCGAATGAATTGCAGTTGCTGAGAATCAGAGGAGCCGACGGGAATAATCATGCGTCCACCTTCGCGCAGTTGAGCGAGCAGAGCAGGTGGGACTTCGAGAGCGGCAGCGGAGACCAGAATTGCGTCGAACGGAGCGTGGGCGGGAAGACCGAGTGTGCCGTTGCCGGTCAAGACATGGACATTAGCAGAACTGAACTTGGGAAGGACGGTGCGCGCTTTGGAGGCGAGGGCGGCGTGCCGTTCGATGGAGAAGACTTGTGCGGCCAGTTCTGCCAGGAGGGCGGTAACGTACCCGGAGCCGGTGCCGATTTCGAGAACGGTGTCGGTCGGGGAGAGTCGAAGCGACTCCAGCATGACCGCGACCACGTAGGGCTGGGAGATAGTCTGATCATCGCCGATGGGCAAAGGATGATCCTCATAGGCCTGCTCACGCAGCTCTTGAGGGACGAATTCGTGGCGTGGAACGCGCAGCATGGCAT
>DATNKA010000152.1:0-2745 GCA_035603655.1 Candidatus Acidiferrales bacterium
AAATCAGGCCAACCACTTCCGTTGAAGCCCCTATCATCGCTTGCTTCACGTACGCTTCTTCTCGGTCGCCGACGGTTATTCCGACCTCCGGGTGCAAACTGCACATTCCGAGAAAACATAGATCAGCGCGAATGGATTCGACTCGACGAATGGTCTCGATGCCTGTCGTGACCCGCTCCTCTTTAAGAAAATTTCCTCCGAGCATCAGCACGCTCAACTTCGGATGATCCGCCAACGCCAGCGCAAGCGGCGGGCTGTTGGTAACAATCGTCGCCGAACGCTCTCTTGAAAGGTGGGAAGCAATTCTTAGATTAGTGGTACCTCCATCAATCAGCACCACCTGACCGTCACGGATCATGTCAGCCGCCGCTCGAGCAATTCCGATCTTGCTCTCCATGTCGATTTGTTGGCGAGACACAAAAGGAACAGCCTCGGCACGGCGAGGCAGGGCGCCGCCGTGTACCCGTTGGATCTTTCCCGAACACGCCAATTCGCGCAGATCTCGACGAATCGTGTCTTCAGAGACCCTGTATCGACTGCTAAGGTCCGCTGCGAGGACTCGGCCCTCGCTGCCAAGCAGCTCCAGGATGTACTGGTGGCGCTCTTCCTTTAGGGCGATTTGGCCTGCTTCCGCTTCTGGTTTCATTCTGCCCAGCTTGCGCGAATACACTTGGTTATGCACGTATGTGCGTGTATTATCCGATTTATGCATGATACTGCCAAACCTAGCGCCATACAAGGTCTTTCGCAAAAGCGTTCGGTTCGGGCAGTCGTCTTCGATTACGGGAACGTTCTCTGCCTCGAGCAGACGGTGGAGGATATGAAAGGTATGGCGCTCGTGTGCGGCATTCCTCATGAGCGATTCTCGGAACTTTACTGGAAGCTACGGCCGCCCTACGACCGGGGTGATATTGATGGACCTGCCTACTGGACAGCGGTTGTTGGCCAGCAAGAACTGGGTTTGAGCCCAGATCAGATAGCAACGCTAATCAAGCTCGATAGCGAAAGTATCACTCGACCAAATCAAGGCGCTGTGCAATGGGCAAAGCTGTTGCACCATGAAGGCTTCCCCTTAGCCCTTCTCTCAAACATGCCGTTCGAACTCAGTCGCCATGTGACCAAGTCCTTTCCGACCCTCTCTACATTTGAATACCTGATTTATTCCTGCGACTACGGGTCCATAAAGCCGGAGCTGGCGATCTATCGAAATTGTCTCGAACTGCTCAAAGCGCCCCCGCAAGACATCTTGTACCTGGATGATCGCGCCGAAAACGTCGAGGCGGCAGCTCGCTTAGAAATTAACTCTGTACTGTTTGACACGGTCGAAAAGACTGCATCAAGAGTCGAAAGCCGATTCGACATCCCTGTCCCGAGTTATGGCCACTATCGCCAATCAAGTTCACAGTACAACTCAACAAATCGGCGCCCGGATCGGATGGAATCCGATTGATGCAGCAACGCAGCCTCCAACAGGTACGCGTGAGCGTGTCCTTAATCTTTCTGATCCACGGACTGATCATCGCAACCTGGGCTTCGAGGATTCCTGCCTTTCAGGCACACCTCCATCTTTCTCCCGCCGTTTTGGGCAGGTCGTTGATGATGGCGGCAATTGGTTCCGTTCTCGCCATGCCTGCCGCTGGATGGCTCATTAACAAGTTCGGCAGTCTGAGCATCGTGATTGGGTCGACATTGGGGTTTGGCCTCGCACTGCCCTTGATTGCCGTATCCAATACGGTCCTGACACTGTCGGTCGCTCTCCTTTTCTATGGGGCGACGGCTGGTTCGATGGATGTAGCGATGAATACTCATGCCGTGATGCTCGAGAAGCGATACCAGCGTCACATCATGTCGTCATTCCACGCCCTCTTCAGCTTGGGTGGAATGGCCGGATCTGCGTTAGGGGGATTGGTTGCTTCACGTGCGGTTCCAGCCGGGATTCACTTTTGGGTCACGGGTATAGCACTTGCCGCGATGTCCATACTCGCATTCAGGTGGCTTCCGCTTCCCTCAGCACCTGAGGATGCCGAGAAAGTGACATCCAGAGGCACGATTACGTGGTCTGTACCATTAGGCGCGCTCGCTCTTCTTGCATTTTCGATTATGCTCGTTGAAGGTGCGATCGCCGATTGGAGCGCGATTTATCTTCGTACTTCGGTTCTCACCGGGCCAGGATTGGCCGCTCTCGGATATGCGGTGTTCTCAGGCGCTATGGCTGGAGGTCGCCTGACAGGCGACTATCTCACCGGGAAGCTTGGACGCGGCCACCTCGTTTGTTACGGGGCTCTTTTGGCCACGGCAGGGCTCGTCTTCGTCTTGTTGTTCGGCAATGCCGGTTGGGCGTTGGTGGGATTTACGTGCGCTGGAGCAGGTCTGGCCACGATTATTCCCAATACGTTTGCCGCTGCCGGGAACATTGAAGGCAGTGCACCCGGTCCCAGTCTCGCCGTAGTCACGACGGCTGGCTATGTTGGCTTCCTTGCCGGTCCGCCCCTGATCGGCTTTGTCGCGCAGCTTTCGACCATTCGCGCTGCGTTATGGATACTTGTGGTCTTGAGCGGGTTGAGCGCTTTCGCATCAACCTCAATGAAAAGCACTTCGCCTCGCCTACATTAGCCTTGCGACCGGCGAGGGGGACGATATTCCACACTTCCTCGCAGCCGACCTCGGACTCACTTGGGCGGCCTTGGGGGCGTGAAAACGGCCAGGGGTTCACGGCCAAGTGTTCGATCTGGTAGCTTCGTCCGA
>DATNKA010000153.1:0-11239 GCA_035603655.1 Candidatus Acidiferrales bacterium
CGCGCTGAGCCGACCGTATGCCGAGCAGCATGGTCAGGCTGCTCGTGAGCAGAATGAGCGTCATTGCCGCGACGTTGGTGATGCTGTGGAACGGTCTTGGCCAATCGGGGGTTGCGTTGCGAGTGAATCCGTAAGCGACCAGACAACCCGCAAATGTGGCGGAATCGGCGATGATGAAAAGCCACATCGCCATTTTTTTCGCGGGAACCGAGAATGTGGGCGCAGTCATTATCTCGGTTGCGCTGGTTCGCGACACCTGCCCGTGAATTGAAAGATCAGCTTGACTCACTTTTGCCTCCTACCTTTGACTGGGTTTGAGCGTCGTTATTCAGAGCTTCATCCAAAGCAGCAAAAGCAGATACAGCCACAACGCACCCATGAAATGCCAGTAAAGCGAAGTGGCGTTCAGAGTGCTTCGTTTGAGAACAGAATGATTCATTTTGCTGATCACCCGGACCAGGCCGCCGAGGCCGCCGAGCAGGTGCACGGCATGGGCTACCGTAAGAACATAGAAGAAGGAGTAGCTCACGTTGGTGGCGAGTCCGAATCCCTGTGATCGAAGTTGCAGCCAGGCAAAAGTCTGGCCGGCCAGGAAAAGAAGTCCCAGACCGAGGGTGACGTAAAGCCAACTCGCCGGAGCCGAGCGCTCCGCCTTAGGGCCGCCCATAAACGTCGCGATCTGGCGGCGGGAAATTTCAAGTGTGATGCTGCTGGCAATAATGATCAGCGAATTCAGGTAGAGGATCGAGGGCAGTGTGAAGTGTTGCCAATCCGGTGCCGCTCCCTGACGGACGATCAATGCACTGGTGAAAGCGGCGAACGTCATGGTGATGGCGGCCAAGCCTACCCAGATGCCGGTGCTCGCGGGAGCCGGCGAGGACGGCATGACTCGTCGCAAATCTCCGCCGGTGGGACCAAGGTTTCTCCAACCACCGTTTCCCGAGCCCTGGCTCGGTAAACGGTCAAGATCGATTTTTGGCGGTTCGTGGACCGTGGTAGCCATACTGCGAACTCTCCAATTCTGTACTGCCTTGCGCGAAGATAGTTTCTCTTCCTTATTTTATTTTTATTTCTCTTCGTGCGGATTCGAAAGTTTCTCCTGCGAGGTCTGCATCACGTAGTCGGTGCTCGCACCCTCGACACCATATTGATAGGGATCGTGATAAACCACCGGCATCTTGTCGCCAAAGTTGTTGTGCGGCGGTGGCGTAGCGGTGCTCCACTCCAGCGATGTGCCTTCCCAAGGATTATCGTTCGGGGCCATGGGGCCTTTGAACCGGCTATAGATCAAGTTGTAAACGAAGATGAGCTGGGCGAAACCGGTGACGAGAGCGGCAACCGTGATGAACCTGTGAACCGGGATGAGCGGGATCAGGTAATCGTCGGTGAAAGCCTGATAGCGGCGAACGTTTCCCGCCATTCCCAGGTAGTGGAACGGCATAAAGATGCAGTAGGTGCCAATGAAGCTGAGGATGAAGTGGGCCTTGCCCAGGGTCTCATTCATCATGCGGCCGGTCATTTTGGGGAACCAGAAGTAAGTTCCGGCGAAGATGCCGAACATGGCCGCAACTCCCATCACGAGGTGGAAGTGACCCACCACGAAATAGGTGGCGTGCAACATGATGTCAAGCGAAGGCTGTGCGAGGAAGAATCCGCTGACACCGCCGCTGATGAACATCGAAACAAAGCCCAGCGCGAATAGCGACGCCGAGTTGATCCGCAACTTAGCGCCATAGAGACTGCCCAGCCAGATCAGAACGATGATGGTGGAAGGAATGGTGATCACCAGCGTGGGAAACGAGAAGGCAATCGCCGAGACCGGATTCATCCCGCTGACGAACATGTGGTGGCCGTAAACCATGTAGCTCAGAACTGCGAGGGAGCCCATGGAATAGATGAGGACTCGGTGGCTGAGCATGGGCCGACGCATGTTGGTAACAAGAACGTGAGAAACGATACCCATGCCGGGGACGATTGCGATGTAAACCTCGGGGTGTCCGAAGAACCAGAAGAGGTGCTGCCAGAGGAGAGTGGATCCGCCGGAGTGCGGCAAGACATGGTCTCCGATAACCAAGTTAGAGGCCACAAAGAAGCTGGTGCCGGCGACGTGATCGAGAATAAGAAGGATGCAGGCGGGCATCAGCACTGCAAATGCGGTGAGGCCCATGATTGAGGTGATGAACCAAGCCCAGGCGGTGAGCGGAAGGCGCATGAGGGACATGCCCTTGCAACGCATGTCAAGCGTAGTGGTGATGAAATTCAACGAACCCAGGAGCTGGCCGATGCAGAAGATTCCGATTGACGTCGCCCACAGGACAACCCCCATACCTTCACCGGGGCCGCCGGCTGCACCGATAGCGCTGAGAGGGGCGTATTGTGTCCAACCGCCGAGGCTGGGACCGTCGCCGACAAAGAATCCAGCCACCATCACCACGAAGGCCACGAACGTGACCCAGAAAGACATCATGTTGAAATGCGGGAATGGCATGTCTTCCGCGCCGGTTTGAATGGGCAGGAAGAAGTTTCCGAAGGCTGCGAACGGGGCGGTGGTGAGCACGAAGAAGACCATGATCGTGCCATGCATGGTCATGAGCTGCAGGTAGTACTCGGGCGTCATGACGTCGCCGGGCGCGCCGCTGCTGGAGAGAAGGTGAAGGCCTGGAATCGCGAGACTGCCCCAGCCGAGGTGGAGACGCATGAGCCAGGACAGGAACATTCCCACTACGGCGGCGACCAGGGCCAAGGCGTAGTACTGCTTTCCGATGACTTTGTGGTCTAGGCTGAAGACATGCTTGCGAATGAAGCTTGTGGGGGCTCCGTGGGGCCCTGCGTGAGTCGACATGTCGTGCATTGTGCTCACCTCAAACGAGATGTTTTATCCGGATGCGGCAGGGGCTAAAGCCCCATGCTTTAATCTGCCGATGGCAGCGCGTCTACAGCCGCGCCCTCTCAAAACTTACAACCTGAGCGCGCTGAATTCCGCGGTGTTCAAAAACAAATCCAAGCAGATCAAGTCTTACTGCAATGCAGCTTGTTGTTTGATCCATGCGTCGTAGTCTTCCTGCGACTTCACTTCGAGATAGGCCTTCATGTTGTAATGTCCGAGGCCGCATAGCTGGGTACAAACGATTTCGTACTTACCGATTTTCGTAGCGGTGAAATGAAGTGAGACATCCAGGCCAGGGACAAAATCCTGCTGGACTCGTAATTCGGGGACATAGAATGAGTGCCCGACATCTTTGGAATGCATCAGCAGATGAATTTCACGGTTCACCGGGATGGCGAACTCTGCGGCAACGATGTCATCTTTCGAGTCCTGATCGTGGGTGGTATCGAGGCCAAAAAAATTGGCGTTGGCCTCGCTGATCTGGTCAGCGTGGATGGGGCCAAAGCTGCCATCAGGGCCGGGATAACGAAAATAAAATGCAAACTGTCCCGCCTGAACTTGAACCGGGATGGCATCGGCCGCCGGCGGAGTAAGGTAGACGGCGCCCCAAGCCTTGGCGCCGAATACGCCCAAAGCCAGAACCTCCGTGCCGACAAGCAGGAAAGCCGCGATGACCAGGCCCATAGAGCCGCCCGGGAAAGTTCTGATTTTTTCGCCGGGCTTGGGGCTGGAAAATTTCCAGATGAAAAATGCCAAGAGAATTTGCGAGGCGAGGAATGAAATTCCGGCCTCTGCCATGGTGTCGGCAAACTGCTCATCGATCAGGTGACCGTGAGTGGAGATGTCCTGCGGCAAAGGCCAGGTGTGCATCACGATCGGAATAGCCGAAGCAATTGCGATCAGCACGATGATTACCGCGAAAATTTTCGCCATATCCGCCGCCTTTGATTAGGAATCATCCGGCTTATTGTCGAATCGCCGCAGCGACAACTGCGGCGATTCATTCAATCAATTGCCATACGATGGTGTCCGCTATTACTTCGCCTTGAAGCTGAAATTTGCGGATCCGGCCGCACCCGCAGCAACTGTCACCTTCTGCGTCTGCGTGCCCAAATCTTCCTGCCACGCGGTCACGGTGTAACTTCCGGGCGGCACGTTGTCGATGGTGTAGGCGCCGCTGGCGTCAGTAGTCGCATACGGACCTTTCACCACCGCGAACCAGCCGTGCATCCAGGGGTGAATGTTGCACTGCACCGGAATCATTTCCGTAGCCTTCCAGCTCTTTTCGACGGCCGGAGCTCCCGGCGGTTGAGACTGATTCCACGGGATGTTGCCGGTCATGGGATTGGGATTTGGGTGAATGTTATGAGCCGTCTGATCGCTGGTGGTAACTTTGAATTTCTGATTCACGTCCAAGGCCAGCACATGGGGGGAATACACACAGCCTTTTTGGTCGAACACCGGCTCTTCAGTTGGTACCTGGGTCAGCGCGCCACCCGTCAAGCCTTCCGAGATATAGAGGACGACGTGCTCCACTCCACCGCCCGAACCGACCACTACGGTTTCCATTTTTGCGGGATCGCTGGCGTGGATTTTCGAGCAGTAAGGGTCTTTCGACATATCGATGCCCCTCATGTGAGGAGCCGTACCGTCGAGCTTGACTGTGCCCGAAATCTTGCCTTCTCCGGCAGCGCTGACGTTTTGATTTAGGATCAGTGCGCCACAACAGAACAGAACAACCACCGATAGCACCGCAGCAAAGTTGTATCGCGTTCTCATTAGATTTTCTCCTTGCGAACTACAGTCTTTCCTATGAATTATTGTAGATCTTACTGTTGACCCGAGGCAGCTGGGACCGGCGCATTCGGATCAACGGGCTTGAGACCGAGCTGCTTCGCTATGTCTTTTTCTTTGCTATGCTGCGCCATAAACGTTCGCAGGTAGAAGACCAGATCCCAGGCTTCATCGGGCTTGATGTTGTCGGCGAATGATGGCATGGGAGTGCCGTCCAGTCCGGTCATGAAAATCCTATAAATGTCGCGATCGGTATCGCCGCATTTAGGCCGGGATCCCTCGGTAAAGTTGTAGGCCAGGATAGGCCGGCCGAGGTCGTCGGTGAGAGTCGATGCGGAAGGACCGTTGGCCATTCCCTGGACGCCGTGGCACTTCCAGCATTGAACCCGGGCAAACACATCGCGTCCTGCCTTGATGCGCTCCGGGGTGATTTCCGGCTCGGGCGGAATCTGAATGGGGTCGCCAGACTTTTCGTTGGCCCAGCGGGGAGAGAAGTGTTTGACCCAAGCAACCAGGTCGGCACGTTCCTGCTTGGTCAGGGTATTCCATATGGGCATGTTCGACCGGTCAAAGCCGCGACCGATGCTGTCGAAAAGATCGGTATCAGTGGGCAAAGTGCTGGTGGGAGTGGAACGGCATTTGAAAATGCCCAGCTGGAAATTGCGCGGTTTAGGGTCTAGCCAGACGGCATTTTCGCCGTTTCCGTCACCGAGTTCGCCATGGCAACCGACGCAATACCTGCGATAGTTCATGGCGGCGTCTTTAGCGTGACCGGTGAGGTTCCCGATGTGACTTTCGGTATTCAGTTTCTGCGCCAAGTCGTTCGTCGAGAGCTGCGCCGACGAAGCCAGCGGGAGCGCCAACAGCGCAGCCGCGACCAACCAAAGCGACCACTTTCGCAATCCTGTCCGCATTGTCTATCCCTCTTAATCGGAGCTTAGAAATCAAAGTCAAATCCGAGCAGCAGTTCGCTGGTGTTGATATTGGCCGAATTGACGCCAAGACTCGGGCCCGTGCCATCCTGATGCAACCAGTTGTACTCGTTGTGCCACGCGAAGCCGGCGCGGCTGGTCATGAACGGGTTATAGCGGTAGCCGATAGTGTAGGTGGTGATGTTGCCCAGGTTCTGAGCGATTCCCGGAGTCGACTGTTGCGACATCCGGATCGTCTCAAACCGACCGATGAAGATCAGCTGCGGGCTGTAGACGTAGTGAGGTTCGAGGAGCACGCCGTTCCAGGTTGGCGATCGCGAGCCGGGGGGCAAGGTGGTTCCGGTTGTGTTGTTGCCGGAGGCAATGCCATCAATGAGGTCGCCGTAGCCCTGTCCGAACCAGGCGCTGTCCGAACCATGCTGGGTTACAACCTGAAGGTCGACATGCTGGCCGAAGTAAAATTGGCCAAATAAACCCTCGCGACTGAAGGACTTGTTGCCGATCCCGGAACCGGGAATCACGGTCGAGCCGCTGGGACCGGTCTGAGTGAGCCACGTAGTGGGCGCCAAGCCGACAAAGGCGTAGCCACCAATGCGCTGCACCCCGGCCCGGCCGGCGTCGAAAGCCTGGCTGCCGGTGAAGAACCCGCTATAGGCATTGGACCCGTACGGTAAACCCGGGGTGCCATCGACGGTACTCAACAGGGCGGCGGAGTAACGAGTGCGATCGTTGTAGGAGTGGCCCATCACCTCCACGCCAAGCTGGTTGTCTCCCATTTGGCCGAAGATGTTGCCGTCGCCTTGGGGGATGAAATGGTAAAGCTGGTAGATTCCGCCGTTGCCGGTGAGGGTAAGGATGCGCTTCTCAGACAGCAGATTGTCGAGTTCGAACTTGCCCAGTTTTACGTTGAGCCAGGGGCTGCCAAACAGATTGTCCAGGCGCGCCATGACCGTTTCAAAGTGAAAAGAGGCTGAGCTATCTGAAGACGGCAGCACGTAGAAAGAAAAGTTCTTTTCGAGCGTACCGCCGGTATGGAAGTCGAGGCCGCTTAGGTCGAAGCCAGTGGTCGTAACCCGCTGCACTGCCGACCCGGTGGGGGTGGGGCTTCCGGCCGCATACGTATCCACCAGAACCTTACCGGTGCTTACCCGGTGCCAGATCGGCACAATGCGGAAAGTGACCGGCCAGTATCCCGGATTCTGCCAGATCGGGGCATCGCGGTCGTTCATGAGCTGATAGCCGTTATCTTTGAACTTTTGCCCAAAGTAATTCAGCATCGGCCAAGACTCATGACACGCCGAGCAGCGCAAGCCGTATTTGCGGGCGAAGGCGGGTAGTGCGTTCGCCGGCTGAATGCAGGTTAAGACTACGGAAACAAGAATCAGAGAAAGGGCAGGAAGGGAGGTTGCGAAGGTAGCGAAACTGCGAATCCGCAAACGCCTCATAACGTGCATGGCCGGACTCCTCAGCATTTCAAAATCAGATTCTGGTTTTGTTGAACCCACTCCAACAAACAGCGATACACGCCGATGTTACCCAAGCAAGAACGGGGAGCTGCGCCACGTTCCGCCTGGCGGAAGGACCAAGCCCAGGTCTTACCACCGTACCGGGGGTGAATCCTACTACGGTCGAAAGAAAAAATTCAAGTACCTTGAACCATTTTTTTTACAAATATTTTACAAGGTCACTTTTTCTGCGATGTGTTCGGCGCCAAAATCGGCCGGCGAGTTGACAGCATTGTGCTAACCATATGAGACTCGGGACAGAAAGCGGAGCACCGGGGTGGTTGGCGTATGGGCTTTCCGAAGCGCCGGCAGATTATGTGGGCCATGAACTGTCACGCCGCAAATCCAAAGGTCGCGCAATGGGATGCGCCAGTGTTTACGTGGCTGGGCTCCTTGGCCGGGTCGGTTCCTCTGGTTCTCCTGCTGCTTCTGTTAACCTGTCCAACACCCCTCGCCGGCCGCACTAAAGAGAAGTTGTCCTATGGCGAAGGACTGATCGTCAACCTCCCGGTGGCGGAGAAAGAAGTCGAGCAAGTGGTACAGGATGTAGCCGAAAATGGCGTCATCCGCGGAACCAAGGAATACAACAAAGATGAGTTCGTCGGGGGTGCGAAAGGCGCGGATTCATCGCACGTGTTTCCGCCGTGGGACCAGGGCGGGAAGGTTTTCTACAAAGTCCGCAATCAAGCGATCGACCCGCGCAACTTCAAAGACAGCAGCGATGTTGGCACCCTCGTAGTTCGATACATCGTCCAACCACAAGGCGAGAAGAACACGGTTTTGCGGATCGATGCGCTTTTTGAAGAAGACTTCCGCCATACCCTGCACCAGTCCAACGGCTCGGTCGAAAGCGCCGAATACAAGGACATTCGGGAACACCTCGATGGCATCGAGGTCATGAAAAAACAGAACGCGGAGGCCGAGGAGGAGCGCAAAGAGCAATTGGCGAAGAAGCAAAATCTGGCGGTACGCAGTGAGGGCGCGTCTGCGTCCCGGGCTCAACGGCCTGCGCAACCCATCCCGCAGCCTGCAGAGAGTCATGCGGACACTACAGCTCAAGCACTGCCAGCGGTGGCATCGGAACCGCCGCCGTCGACCCCAGCGGCTCCCACCCAAACTCTGGAGCAGCACGTCAAGGATCTTCGCAAGCAGGTGGAGCGTTTGGTAAGAGCGCCGGGAGCCCCCCTTAAATCTGCGCCGTTTCATACCGCGGGCACGCTGCAATTAATGAGCCCAGGGGCCGAAGTCCTGATTTTGATTTCAACGCCTTACTGGTATGGGGTGGAAACGCACGACGGGCAGCACGGATGGATGCAGCGCGATCAGTTGGAGGAGCCATGAATTCGCGCAGCGCTGCATTCCGCGGGACCTTCGCGCTGGTGCTGACGGGCGCGGCCATTTTTGGCTGTGCCGCGGGCGGTCATGCGCAAGGCGAGGGAAACGAACGCACTTTCCCGCAATCAAAAGCCACGATAGAAAAAGCCCTGAAAGAAATGCAGACGGCTGGACGCTTACCGGTCCTGGACGGTTTCGCGACCTCGGCAAGTCATCCCTTGGAGCGTTATCAGCGCGGCTACTATCAGTCAAAGTTTCAAGTCAGCGCGGCGCCTTCGGGTGGCTCAATCGTCCAAGTCAGCGTGCAGGTGACAGCGTGGTACGCCGACCCGATTGCTTCAAAATCCGGATATCAATTGTTGACCTCGAACGGCCGGGTTGAGGCTGATCTCCTCGATCAGCTGGGGGATCAACTCGCGGGTAATGCGCCAGCCGCGAGTCCGAACTCTACGGCCAGTGCCTCGACGAAGGCGGCGAGTCCTCCCGTCTCGACCGAACCCACGATCGCAGCGCCGGTTCCAAGGCTTCCGGAGGTGCGGGGAAATTATTCGTCGTCGCTGGCGCAGAGCCTGGCGGAGCAGGAAAAAAAGGGGGAGCAGACCGGGGCGACAAAAATTGAGGATAAGAACCCCGGACCTCTGCAAACAGAGGCCAACAGCCTGGAGGAGATTCTCAAGAATCAGGCGCATCCGAAGAATCTGGTTGCGGTAAAGAAGTCCGGCACGCCGGTGGTAGCGTCGGCTAGTCTGAGCGCCAGGACACTTTTTCTGGCTAGCGTTCATGATGAGTTTGAGATGCTGGATTTTAACCGGGACTGGGTGCATGTGCGAATTTCCGGCTTGTCGCGCGGATGGATCTGGCGCAACAACCTCGAAATGCCGGACAGTGTTCCGGAAAGCGACGTGCAACCAGCTGCCCCGCCGGTGCCCACGGCGGCGGAGCTATTCCATGTGGCTCGCGAGGAAGTGGCGCCGTTCCCTGGAGATTGGGAGCCGCTGCGGGGAAAGCGTGTGAAAATTGTGTCGGTGGAAAAAACCGACGAGAACGCAAAGGATTCAGGGCCGGCACTCAAACTGGAGTTCGCCAAGTCGGTGCTCGATAGGGATTATGCCGAACTGGCGCAGAAGGCTCAGGAACTGGCGGGAATTGTTGTGATATTTGACTCGGCGGACGGTGGCATGATTGCAGCCTCTTTTGCGACTCTTCAGCAATGGAAGGCGGGCACGTTGTCGGATGCAGCGCTGTGGCACCAATGTTTTTTTGATCCGCCGGAAATTTTCACGGGCACGGGCGCCGCAGCGAGTCCGTAGTAGAATCGCAGGGTTGGCGCTCAATGCTGGCGTTGGCAGTGCGATGTCAGCCGGAGTTTGGACTTGACTTTCGAAAGCCAACAGAGTACCTATGCAATCCTTGGGCTACAGGTGGTCTCGTGGCGCCGCCTTAGTTCTTCCCGACTCGCGTTCGATGTGGCGTCCGTTTGAAACGATGAAAGAGTGCAGGCTACGCGGTACGACAACCACACCACATAATCTCCCATGAGCACGATGACTCGACCAATGTTCCTCCTTCGTAGTCAGGCGACTTCACGGCTGCGCGACTATACCGAATTGATGAAGGCCCGGGTCACCACACTGATCGTGATGACGGCATGGTGTGGCTACTATTTTGGCGCGCAGAAAGCCGGGGTTTCATCGCTTTCCTGGGGACTTTTTCACGCCTTGTTGGGGATTGGACTGGTCTCCAGCGGAACTGCCGCGCTGAACGAAGTGATGGAATACAAAGTGGATGGGCACATGCGCCGCACCGCGCAGCGCCCGCTTCCCACCGGCCGCATGAGCCTGTTACACGCGACGACTGCCGGATTGGTAGCGACCCTGGGCGGGTCGGTCTATTTGGCGGTCTTCACCAATCCGTTGACCGGATTGCTTACGTTCCTCACTTCCCTGGTTTATCTTGCAGCGTACACGCCTCTGAAACGCGTCTCACCGATTTGCACTTTCGTCGGAGCTTTTCCTGGAGCTATGCCCGGAGTTCTAGGTTGGACAGCCGCACGCGGACGACTGGAATGGGGCACGTTAATTTTGTTTGCCATTTTGTTTGTATGGCAGTTCCCTCATTTCTTTTCCATCGCATGGCTCTACCGTGAGGATTACGCTGCGGGTGGAATTCGTATGCTGCCGGTGGTGGAAGAAGATGGACGATCCACCGCCCGGCGCATCGTAGTTTATTCGCTGATCTTGATCCCCTTGAGCGTTTTGCCCAGTGTTTTCGGGATGGCGGGAAAGATCTACATGGTGGGAGCCATCGTCCTTGGGATTGCGCTTTTTTATTTTGGTGCGCGTCTTGCGTTTCTAAAGTTACCGCTCAACAGTCCGCGCTCGAAGCGGTTTGCGCGTCAGGTTTTGCAAGCCACCGTTATCTATCTTCCGCTCTTATTTTTCCTGATGATGAGTAACTCGCTGAAGCCTTGAATCGGCCGCGAGGTCTTGGGAAGATTTTCGACCGACCGCAAACCCCGAGGCAGCTTCGAGGCTCGAATTACTCAAAGTTATACCAGGCAGCTCAGGCTGCGCCTTCTTCGAGTCAGCCTGCATCGAGTTCTCGACGGGGCTGATCTGCTGCACCCCCAAAATCATTCTTCCGGCCTTGGACAGTTGCAAAATCAACATAAAGGGCACGGTCACAGGCAGCGGGCAAGAGTGCCGCTCCACCCTGGCCGGGGTTAACGTGCCAGTAGTGTATAAGAGATAAAGTTATGTCACAGGCAGCGCCAGCTATTACGCGGA
>DATNKA010000154.1:0-2442 GCA_035603655.1 Candidatus Acidiferrales bacterium
ACTGATGCCCAGCACCAGCAGCAGAGCGACCACGATCGCGCTGAAAGTCATGCTTAGAAACACTTTAGCCATGAAGTACGCGAATGGAGGCATAGGGCTGGCCCGCTTTACTTGCAGCCACCCCAGGCCGCGATCTGAGGCCAGACCCGACGCAGTTCCGAACAGCGAAGCACCCATCACGCCGAAGGTTCCGTAAGTTGCGATCAAATAGGTGGAAACCCCGGTACCACCAATCGCTTCTTTCGCGTTCAGCACTAAACCGAAGAGCACGTAAAACATCAACGGAAAAGTAATCACGGAAACGGTGTACACCCGCAAGCGCAGGTTCTTCAGAAACTCGTATTTGGCTTCCTTCAGATAAATCCTGGCCGTGTGTTTGGCGGAGCGCTCGGTCGGAGTATTGGGGAATGCCGCTGCAGTGGTGCTCATCGTCGTCTCCTCGGTATCTTTCTGAATCGGGGTGCAGGGAAATAGGGGTTCAGTCCGGATGATTTCCGTTTTCGCCATTGTCGCGAGTAAGGGAAAGAAACGCTTCTTCCAGTCCCGCGCTGCTAATCTCCAATCCGGAAAGCGAGGGATCGCGAGCCAGCAAAAGGCGAACCACCGACTCAGCTTCACCGGTATGGATCTCGACGGCTTCGCGGTCTCTTTTCACATCGGTCACCCCTGGAATTTGGAGCAAGGCCGCCAGGTTGAGCGCCGTAATGCAACGAATCCGCTTTCCACTGGTTTGCGCCTTGATCTCTGCCGGTGTGCCTTCCGCGATGATTTCGCCCTGATTAATAACGGCGATGCGATCGGCGAGAGCGTCGGCCTCCTCCAGATAATGGGTGGTGAGAAGAACCGTTTTTCCACCCTCGACCAGGCGCCGAATTTCTTCCCAGAGGGCGCGACGGGCTTCGACGTCGAGTCCCACGGTAGGCTCATCCAGAAACAGCAGATCGGGATTGCCGCAGATGGCAAGGGCAAACAGCGTGCGCTGCCGCTGGCCGCCCGAGAGATCGCCGAACTTGCGATCGCGCAATTTTTCCAGACCGGCAGCGGCCAGCACTCCCTCGAGAGACATCGGGCTCTGGTAATAACTGGAAAACAAATCGATGTGCTCGCCTACCTTCAGAGTCTCCGGCACCTTGCCCACCTGCAGCATAGCCCCGGTGCGCATACGATTCGCGGGATTGGTGGGATCTCCGCCGAAGACCCGGACTCTGCCGGTGTTCGGCTGAATGAGACCGAGCAGGAGCTTCACGGCTGTTGTCTTGCCCGCCCCATTAGGCCCAAGAAGCGCGACCACCTGACCTGCATTTACCGTGAAATTCACCGCGCGCAGGGCGCGAATTTCTCCATAGTTTTTGCTGACACCTTCCAGGCTTGCCACAACCCCGCCTGATTTTGGGCGCTGCCCGGTCTGCATTTCTTCAAGAGTTGCGATCATGTTGGCCCTCTCCACCCCTACCAATCCTCGCCCAGGTTCGTTCTGTCCCCGGTGCTTGTATGATTGCGGAGGTGCGGATAAAGCACCAGTGCCGTTCATCACCGAGTTGGCGTGACAAATGTCATGGCGAACTGCCAAAACCGCAGGGTCCCAAAATGGGGCAGAAGGGCCGAATCAGGATTTCTGCATTTTGAGCAATGCCTGTTACGAAAAACGAACAAGGTGGAGCTCCCGGAACATTCGTCCCCTACCGACAGTAGAGGTGGAACGCGTAGCAAGGTAGGCGACTCCTCAGACGGGGCGCGGATCGGAACCCGTTCGGAAATCGTAACAAACTTGCCCGCCGGCAAATTTTCTTTGTGAGATCATGACACGAACGCCGCTCCCTGCTATGATGGCGGCCACTCTGGAATCTCCCTGACTTCCAATGGAGGCGTTCTATGCTCCCGGCCGGTAAAAGTCTTCGTACCCTTCGCGAAAAGCTCGGCTTGACGATGCGCGATATTGAGATCGCCAGTGCTCGCATGGCTGAGAAGTATCGTAACGAAGAATTTTCGATTCCCCCTAGCCGTTTATCCGACATAGAAACCAAGAGTGTTTTGCCCAGTATTTTTCGCCTTTACACGCTGGCCGTCATCTACCGCCGCGATATGCGGGAATTGCTGGCCTGGTACGGCGTTGACATGAATAACGTGGCCGCCGACCTCGGCATGATCGCTCCCCCGCGTTCCCATCTCTCCGAGGCGCTGTCGGCTTTATCATCGGTACAAATTCCGGTCCGCATGGATCCGGCCTTTGACGAGCATCGCACCAGCAACCTGGGACGCATGGTCGAGCAGTGGGGATTGGTGCCGCTGTCCTATCTCGCCCAATTCGCACACAGCGATTTCACTTACGGCTATATCGGCAATCACGATTTCACCATGTACCCGATTCTTCCCCCCGGCAGCTTCGTTCAGGTCGATGAAGAAAAAAATACGGTATTGGAGGGAACGTGGCGGTCGGAGTAT
>DATNKA010000155.1:0-2674 GCA_035603655.1 Candidatus Acidiferrales bacterium
TTAGCGAGTGGGCCATGCTCCCAAGTGCCGAAGCTCTGCATTTGCGGAGGCTCCGGAGAAATCTTTTCGGCTTTCTTTCCGAACAAGATTTGGAGGGAAACCGTAACCCGCAGGGCGTCGCAGCCGAAGCAGAAGAGCGAACTGCCGCAGGGCGCATGAAGAGTCCCGGAGCGGTGCCCGAACCAAGGCGGGACACGAAACGGCAGACACGCTTCAGAGCAAAGTTTTCGTCAGCACAATGGCGGTGGAAGGCCACCGCGATTACCGCTCCCTTCGAACTGGCATGTCCTTCGCAAGAAGTGTGTAGTTCGCTACCTCTGTTGAATCTCGGAAAGCTCTTGTTGGCCTGCGGCGTGCCCGGGGACACGTGGGGCAGGCCAGCCGGATTGGCCGCAGAAATGGGCATCGGTTAGTCTCGTGGATTCTCTAAGTATCCTTAGCTGAACGCCTGGTCGGCCCGGAAACGCACGATGGTCAGACCGAGGGGATTCACGGCAAGCTCATTGTTCTTTACGTTCTCGCGAAAGACATAGGTGACGCTGGCTGTCCATCGCTCCCGCTTGAGTTCGGTGTGATCCGCGGGGTTGGTGTAAACCTTCTCGAACTCGATGCGCGCCGAATACGGAGACTGGCGAAGGTCGTCGAGGATGACGTTCTTGATCTCGACATCGACATACGGCAAGGTACTGTCCTTGACATAGTTCTGAATGCTGCCGTCCTTGCGTTCCCGGTCGATTACAACGCGTTGCACATCGCTATTGAGGAAGTAAAGCGACTGCGTTTGATCACGTTCGATGGTGAATCGATTGCAGCTGAAATACAGTTCCGCCCAGCGTGTGAGGTAATACTTGCTCTCCGCCTCCTGCGGGCGGTACTGAAAGTTGCGATAGTCGATCGCTTCGGCGTGGCCTACGTCGTTGATCCGCACAATCATCGGGTGCATGTTGGCGAGCGCTGTTTGGCTCTTGTAGGTGAGTGCGGTCAGGCCGACACACGCAGCGGCGAGCACAAGAATCGTCACTTTCAAGTAGGTATTCATCACCAGTGGGTCGCCGTACTGCTCCAGGTAACGTTCTGCGGCTCGGGTGATTTCCGGGGTAACTTTGGTTTCTACGCTCATCGTTTCTGCGCTCATCTTGACCTCGTTCTCTTGTTGCGGTTTAGTTCTTGCCCCGTATCGCCATCATTGCTATGCCGAGGCCCCCACCGTGTCCGCCGATACCGCCGGTGAATAAGGTGTGCGTCATGGCCGGAATCTTGAAAAGGATGTAGATGTTGACCAGTACCAGAAGAACAAGAAGCGGCAACGCCTTAACTATCAATGAAGGGTCCGACAAGCTCTGGCCCAGCTGAACGTAGTAATTGGCGAGAACATGAGACAGAACATTCAGCGTGGCCGCGGCCACCACCTTGTAAAAGCTGAATCCGAGATAAGCCTTGAGCCACCCCCAGAACAACCAATCGAGCTTGTCGAAGACAAGGAATGGAATAAAGATCGGCCCGAGCAATCCGATGATCGTTGCTGCAATTGCGCCGTAAGCCACGATTGCCGACACGATCGCGGCCATCAGCGCTAAAAGGAATTGCTCCGCAAAGTACACGATCGCGTAGTACGGGGACATCATCGTATTCAGCAGCCCCGGCCCTGTCTTGGAAGATGCCGAGTTGATCTCGTTTAGCATGGCGTTGGAACCATCTGATCCAATCAGGTTCACAAGATTGATAGTGCCGCCGTCAATGAAGCCCTTGAGCGAAAAGCCAAGCCCAGGTATGGAACTGTCGTAATAGTTCACCATCGCATAAGCGAAGGTAAGCAGCATGAAGAGGTTGAGAAACCTCCCCATGCTGAATCCGGCTTCGCCGTGTGCCGATGCGAGTGCTTCCTGCACCCCGAACCAAACCATCACGATGGTGGCCAACGCCAGGACCATGTGAATTCCCATCGCGGTGATAGCGGGCGCCACCGTGGCTGCAAGCGACCGGCACGCCTGCGCGATAAAGTCAAAAAGACCTGTATCCATTTTCCCTGCCCTCCGGCTTTTCTGCTTGCGTCTGCTCAGTACGCCTGCGTGAGGAGGTTCGCCGCACCACCACTGGTTGTTGTAACGTTGGCGTTATAGTAGTTTTCGTATCCTGCCGAGTCACGGAATGCTGATTTAAGTGCATCCTGTTGCTGTTTTTGGGCAACGATCTGTTGCAGAGAAAGATTGGCATTGATCTGGTTCGCATCCTGCTGGATGCGGAGTTGCAAAAGTAATGCCTGGTTGATGCGCTGCAAAGTTGCCATGATGGTCTGCTGGGAGGAGTCCTGGGTTTGCGTTGCGGTCTCAAGATTGGCGATGTCGGTTTGTCTTGAGCTCTGATTCGCGCGGATGGTTCCGAGAGCCTGCAAGTTGTTGGTCATTACGGAGTCGTTGATGTCAACGGTCGCACCCTGCGCGGCAATCTGCAACTGGCCAGCAACACTGGCAGTGCTGTAGCCAGGGAGTATGTTGGCGGTAGTCGGCACGCTCACCTGCTGGTAGGAGGCCGCAGCCCCCTTTCCGGTATTCGCCGTATTGAGCCAACCCATCGAATTGCCGTAGGTATTCGAGATCTGCTGTAGCAGTAGCAAGTCGGAAGTTGGAGACAGAAATCGGGAATAGAGCATTCTTGGCGCGAGGATCATCTGGTG
>DATNKA010000156.1:0-5775 GCA_035603655.1 Candidatus Acidiferrales bacterium
GAACCGCCTCGGTCCATCTCGTCCACGCCCCAAGCGGAAATCGAATACCACAGTTCCTCCGGGGCGACTGTATTGCCAGAGGTACGCTTGGTGGTTCTTACCTCGGCCCTCGCGTGTCTGCACATCGACTGGCGTTTCGTCGGCTTGAATGTATCTTCCGCTGATCAATTCTCGCCTCATTGCCGCGACCATAGGAATCAGTAATTCACCGACTTTCAGAACCCAGCCATCCAGCGTTGCGCGGCTGATTTCCAAGCCGAGGTCCCTTTCTAGAATCATGCTCTGCCGATGCAGCGGTGTGTGATTGCAATATTTGCTGACGACCGTGTCGATGACGATCCGGTCACTCGCCAGGCACTTCTCGATGATCCGTGGCGGCAGGGGCGCCGAGACGACGCCGAGATCCTCACACGACCGGCAAGCCCGCTTCTCTCGCTTCGTGACCAGCACGAAATACTTCGCCGGTTCCACGTCCAGTTGGGAACTCTCCTCGTAGCCGATCACCACTGTTTCTTTTCCGCAGCGTTTGCACACTCGCTGATCTAATGCGCAGGGCAGAATTCGCTCCACGCGAGGAAGATTCGTCGGCAACTCCTGGCGACCCGGATGCTTGACGGATTTTTTGGTCGAGCGATGCACTGGCGCGTGCTCACTCTCCGCCTGCTCGGTCATTTCACTGACGACAGGTTCAAGCTCGAACAATTGCATTTGCGCCTGCGAGAGTTTTTCTCCGCCCGCTCCATACTTCTCGATCGCATCAGCCGCAGACGCTCTTCCAGCACACGAATCCGCAGCTCCGCGTACTGTAGCTTGCTCTTAAGTTGTGCGATGAGTTCCAGATCGGCTGGTGCGGAAGGAATGGAAGCTAAACTCACAATGAGTTAATGATCTACCAGAGTCGATCGAAAGGTTCAAACAACCACGCAACTTATGCGGCAGCGTGTCCCTCGGGGAAAGCCTTCCGGTACCACCGCTTGTTCTTGGTTTTGGTCAGATCGATCCCACCCAACAACAGCGAAAGCTCTTCGTAACTCAGGATGACCTTGCCCTGTGCATCACCGGATTGCGGCCAGGTGAACCGCCCTTTCTCCAACCTCTTGGCACAGACCCAGAGTCCGCTTCCGTCCCAGACGAGGACCTTCAGCCGATTGCGCTGGCCGTTGCAGAACAAGAACAGGTGCCCGCTCAGAGGCTCACACGACAATCGATCCCGAACCAGACCGTACAGCCCCTCGAACCCCTTGCGCATGTCGGTGACCCCGGCGGCCAGATAGATCCGTGTGGCTGGACCCAGTCCAAACACGCCTTACACCCGCTCCAGTGCATTCACCAGGCGCTCGAACGTATTCGTATCAAAATCAGGATGTACCTCGATCCGGTGCCCCCCCGGCAGTACCACGGCCAGCTCGCAATGCTGCATCGGGGATTGTCTGGCGGCCAACTCTACCGGCACCAACCGGCTGGCCGAAGAAACTACTCTGCTCTTTCTCTTCCAGCGTTGCTCCTTCAGGTGCCGATTCAGCGTGCCGAAGCTCAACCGCCGACTGCGGCAAAACTCGCTCCGCCGCATACCGCTGCTCACAAACTCAGCCACCAACTGCTCAACCTGCGCACGGGTACGTCGCTTGGGCGCTGACAACTCTGTTTTTGCAGTCATCCGAACACTTCAACACAGACTCCGCCTGTCGAACAGGTGTGTTGGTCAGACACTTACAACTCAAGCTGCTTCTCGAGGAACTCTTTCGCATGCTGATCGAGATCGGCGGGTGGTCAAGGGTATACCAAAAGCACCCTCGTGTTCTTTGCCTTGAAGTCTGGGGGCGTGACCTGCGAAATCATGAACCTACTTAACGCAGTAAGGGCACTGGTAGCCGGGGAAACCTCGCAGGATCACGAGCACAAGAGGGTGTCCGCCCTGCTCGGCCGACATCGTGACGGTCTTTCCTGTTGGTTTCGAGAGTGTGAAATCAGGCGCCTTTGCACCTACCGCAGGGGTCTGGGCAAAGGCGGACGCGCCGAGGAACAAAGAGCAGGCGATGGCGAGGAAGGATCCCCAAGCGCGACTGAAGTGAACTCTGGCGGCCCTTTGGGCTCGAACGGCGAAATTTGGACATGACGAGGCACTCCTCCTATGGAGTGCCCAAGTGACAAGTGTTTTGCGGAAAAGTTACAGCGCGGCGCTACTTTATTCACTTTCAGTGAATAACGTAGCCCGTAGGCTTACGCTTGAGCGCTGATCGAACTTCTTAAGGGAGCAAGATGCCCCGTCACATTGGTCATTGAAGGAGAAAGAGGGATTGTTCATACCTGACGTCGTCATGTTTGAACAATCCCATCAAGGAAAAGTCTTATTGATTAATCCAATCTTTGGACGATTGGGCAATTGATGGAGAAGCCAGCGCTGCCGAACGGCTGAGTAGCAGAAGCTCCGGTGATCAAGCCGTCTTGCGCGTAGGTGAGAATCTGGAACTCTTCACGAAGTTGCTGGCGATACCCCTTGGAAATGGCCTCGTCAGTCCACGTGTACAAGTTCGCGTCCCAGGCCGGGCTGTAATCGAGAGCGAGTGTCGGAATCCCTCCCAATGTGTTGTTCGGCCTGTGTCCATCGTTCAGGTCAGCCGAGAGTCCTTGACGCTGAGGATTATCGCAACCTTCCGTGCCGTTGGTGGCGATGAAGATGCGCTCAATCGGGCTTCCGGCACTGTCGTCATTGCCCAGCAGAAGCTTACCCATCAGTGGAGCGTACGTGTTGTGCTCGATCGCGGCCGCAAGGGGGATACTGGCGTCCATCGAGATGTACCACACCGGGCGGCCGAAGCTGAAGCCGTTGACGACTGCCAAAGTGACGGTCATGTTGATGGGATCGATCGCCTGGACGGCGTCATGAACCTTGGTATAGTCGACGTCGCCGTTAGGGAAGTTGATGTCGCTTGCGTCGACATCGTAGGCTATCATCGGTGCGTTGTAGACTACGCCTCCGCCATTAGTGATAGTGACGTAGGGGCTGTAGTTCGCATCCCCGATCTCGCCAGGCGCAAAGGACTTGGGGGGAAACTCGGCACCTTCCGGGCCGGGAACAATATTCCGTTCCGGGGCGAAATTGACAGTGCCCTTGTCGAATATGATGTTTCCATCGGGACCCAGGTTACCGGTTCTGGCGGCGGTGTTGATGTTCTTCATCTTTGCGGAAAAGTTAAGGCCAAGCTCCTCGGCAATCCCCTGATCAGAAACATCAGTGAGGATGTACCAGGCCGTCTTGCCGGTGCTCTTGACCGTTCCCTTATAGAGAGGAATGGTAATCGTGCCAGGAGTGGCGACGACTTGTCCGGTGTTGAGCAACTGCACGGGACCGACTAGGCTCTGGTTGACTGTGGAAGGCGGGGGACCGAAGTAGGAAAGGCCTACATTCGTGCCGATATTCGCAGGCGCAGGAAACAGGTCGCAGCCGGGGTGCCCCTTATCGCGCGCTAAGGCTCCGAACCCTTGTTCCGAGTTGACCCCGGACGAACTCTCAGCTACGTCTACCGGCGCCGTCGACTTTGCAACAGGACGCTTCACGAGACGATGCAGGGCCATCGCCTCGGGAGACAAGGATGGCTTAGCCGCCACAGTTGATTGCGCAAGCGATGTTGATGGTGCGAGACCACTCATCACTGCCGCACTGGCCAAGATGAGTAGCTTAGCGGAGGAGAACATGCGCGACCGCAGAGCGGAAACATTCAGTTCGTTTCCGAGAGGGAAGGACCTTCGAAGAGCAGGAAGCATTGTCGGACTCCTTTGAGAAGATGCACGATAGCGCTGCGTGAGTATCTCCACGCCTCGCTCGTGTAACTGTAAGAGTGTCCAGCTCCTGAATAGTTACAATGAAACTCGTTCATGTCCGTACTTTAAAAGTAACTTATAAGAAGACACGCTCCGGAAAATAAGGTATTCCACAAAACTCATTCTTGCCCGCGTGCTTCTTGTCGCCTGCGCCAATCTCTACATAATTCGGAGAATTCGATCACTCCGGAAGCGGCCCTCTTCCCAGTGGAGGCAGCAGCCGATTTCCAGAGTGCAACTCACCCTTGCTATTGTCACTCTTGTTCTTGGTCGCGGCTGAGTTTCTCTCCCATCACTACATCTTCCGCTTAGTCGGATAGAGAAGATTCCGGTTCATTGCTTATCGAATAGGCTCGCCTCCGAACTTTTCGTTAGTAACCCAGCCAGAATGAACTCCCATGTCCTGTAGATCCGTACCTGACCATCACGAAGCGCAGCTAGCAGTTCTGGGTTGGACCAATCTCTAGGGATCGTGGCGAGCTGCAATCCGTGCAAAGAGCAAATCTGGGACTCTGCGACCTCGCCTGATGGGAAGCGGACGGCAACCACAATCATAAGGGATTCATATCGAGCTCAGAATGCCGTAGGTTTCGCTCCACCGAGTCCTGCTAAGTCTCAAGTTCAGTAACTTTATTTGACTCGCCCGAATACCAACTAGGTCAGCAGAAGGCTAAAATTGATGAGACTTTCAGCGCATGACTTGCATGGGCCGAAATCGCAGCGCTTCAACGTCGAACGCTCCAATTTCGAGATCGCGGAAAAATACCCTATGAAAGTCTTCCCCACCATTTCAAAGCCGAGATCCTCGAAGCGAAAACTCTCACTGATGAAGACTCTATCCTTAATGCCAGCTAATATCACCGCCGTGGCTCACGCGGCGGGTCAGTAATCCCTTTGGGTAGACATACTCGAGCAGAGTGCGACAGATCCAGCTAAGTCCCGGAGCGATCGATTCAAGAAAATCGACGTGAAGAATCAATGAGAAACCCCGCGCTCCGAATCGAGAATCAGGTCGACAGACACCTAAGGGAAGTCGCCAATGTGTCCCTCATCTTCAGGCGGGCGCGGGAGAGCCTCGTCTTCACACTGGCTTCGCTAATGCCGAGCGCTTGCACTGTTTCGGCGATACTGAGTTGCTGCACGTCCCGCAATACGAACACGGTACGATATCTTTCAGGGAGTGTATTTAGAGCTTTAATAAGTGCCTCGCGAAGCTCTTTCTGTTCCAACGCTTCTGATGGTATTTCTCGCCAGTCGGCGAGGTCTTTCGGAATATAGTCGCCATCCTCGGAGCATTGGCCCTCGTCCATCGACTCATAAAGATGGCGGCGATCCTTTCGCAACCTTATCTTCGCTTCGTTGAGAGTGATCTGGATCAGCCACGTGCTGAACTTCGCTTCCTGTCGAAAACTATGAAGCCCCTTAAATGCTTTGAGGACTGCCTCCTGAACGATATCTTCGGCGTCGGCCTCGTTCCTGACCAGCGACAAGGCGGCGAGAAATATGGCACGTTCGTAAGGTCGCACAAGTTCGTAGAAGCACTCGCTCTCTCCGTTTAGCACGCGACCGATCAGGCATGATTCCCCGGAATTCGTTTTAGTAACCTTGGCTCCACGAGCCTTCCGGGACCAGGTTTGATCCTCAACCGGCAGAGCGTTCTCCGAGGTTGTGGTCATCGTTGTTGGTGCCTCTTTTTCAATTGTTGGCTGATGAACGGCGAGCAATTGTTGGGTGATGAATTGAGAGCAGTTGATTTGGGAGACTTGTCTCTGGTGAAGGTCGCGTAGCAGACCGGCTCCCTCCAGGTCGGTAAACCAAAGCTTGTTGAGGTCCAGGGTTACAGTTTTGTTCCCTAAGAGAGCGGTGTTGCTCAATTGCCGCAGTTCTTCTACCCACGGGCCGATGAGTTTACCTTCCAATTGGAAATGGATCGAGACGTCTGAGTCGCTGGTG
>DATNKA010000157.1:0-9982 GCA_035603655.1 Candidatus Acidiferrales bacterium
TAGAGCTCACGGAAGACCCTGGGCCAACCAGAAACGATAGTGTGAACGGCGCAGCTTGCCTTATCAACGCCGGGGGGGATGGTTTGGACCAGGGTCAGGATGTTCTCGCCCCCGACAGGCCCGCTTACACCTACCCTTTTCAGATTGAGGCTGGGAGCAATAGCGCCTTAGTCGCGGCAGGCATCTCCAGCGGAAGCCAGATTACCAGCAGCCCTTCCATCGTTTCCCTGCCCATCTATGACAACAGCGTCACGATTAACCCAACCGGGACGACCGCGGTCACGACCGTAGGTTTCCTGCAGGCCTTCATTAACAGTGTCGACAGCGTTCACGGAAAGATAAATGTAACGGTTATGAACATCGCCGGATGCGGCAACGGCAGCACTGCGCCCCCTGTGGCTCTGGGTACATCTCCCGTGCCCGTACGACTGATCTCGATCCCATAACGCCGTCTTCAGTTATTGATACTCCGTTAGGCGTGTAAATCCCTGTGGGGTTTGCCGGCGTGAGCCAGATCAGAAATCAGTCTGGAACGTCGTTGCCCGGCGGGGTGCCTGTGTTGGGAACTCCGGGGTTGCGAGTGGGGGGTGGGGACGACGGAGCTTCTCTGCTCGGAGTCTCCGCTTCAGCTTCATCTTCGGGCTGATTTCGCACCGGGGCCTGGGGGCTGTAAGCGGGTGCGGGACTGTCAGGCCGCGTGCTAAGAATAACGCGGTCGAGGGATCCAGGATTGCTGGCAGAATTCATTATGAGGAAGTTGAACCGCGATCCATTCAGCAGGCGAGATAAAACTTCAGGCGCTGGCGCCGGACCGATTTCGGCGACGACTTTTTCCTGCTCGGCCCCCGCGGGAATAGCGATCTCCGCTCCGGTGCGCTCATGCACCGCGAACAATACTTCCGACAGACTGGCTTTATTGGAATGGATGGTGAGAAGTCCAGACTGGAATAAAACCACCAACGGAGGCGTGGGCGGTGGTGGCGTGATCTGCACCGACTGTATGGAATAGCCGGCATTCACCAGCCTTGGTCCGGAAGGCGAAGCGGAAACTGGGGAAACCTGAGCGGCCTGCGCTCCCGGACTCCCGACCTTGATGATCACCGTTCTGCCGGAGGGAAAAATCTGATAAGCCTGCGGACCATCCAGATCGAGCACGACCCGCGTAACCGGCGGCTTCGACGAGAACAAGCCCACACGTACGCTCTTCACTTCTCCCTGATTCAGCTTTTGATTTTGCAACTGCGCGCTGGGAACGGCGTTGGCGAAATCCACGACCAGGCGGTCCGGATCCGTCAAGATTTGCGCTTGCGGAACCAGCCGATCACTGGCCTCGATCTCGATCTCAACCGGATTCTGCTTGCCGAGCACTTGCACACGGCGCACCGACACCACTTCTTGCGCTTGACTTGCGACCGGCGCGAAAAGATATACCGCGGCGCATGCCAGCAAGCTGGCAGCAATTCCCACAGTGCGGTTCATAGATGTCCTTAATGGTGAAGCGGAGAGCTACCGCGATTCTAGCAGCGGCCGATGAACGCTAGGCTTACGGAAGTACTACGCCTTCAGTCAGCTGTGCGCGACCAAGCGGCTAATGGGTCAGCGGAGTGAGCATGTTACTGAGCAGATCGGGCTGACCGGATCCTCGCTCCAGATGCGGGTTCCTATCACCTTCATGGTAGGAAACGGAGTATGTTTGGAAAACTTTGGCATTTTCGACAAGCAGGTCGATACCCGCTGAGCTTCCCTGGGCAGCTTTGATCGCGGCATGCAAAATTGCAGGCGTCCATTTGCGGCCATTCACCGCGATCAATTTCATTCCCGGGCCGATCCCGGATTGATAGGCAGGAGAACTCATGATTACATCATCGAGCTTGCCGTCCTCGGCCACGGTGAATCCCAGAGAATAAGAGAAGTCTGCAAACTTGAACATTTTTTCCGCCGCTTGCGTGAACATGTTCGGATAGTCGTTGTATACCAATTTCCAACCGTCCCGCTCGATGCCACCCAGTGGAGCGTGAGTGCTGGTCGCTCCCACACGCTCCTTCAGCAGAGTGCCCCAATCGTAGGGAGCAACCTCATTGAGCGTGCGTACAATGTCGTCGAAGTTGTACGGCACAACCGCGGGAGGTCCGCTTTGACCTCCGTGGAAGCGGCGGCAGAAGTCATCGAGAGAATGCTGATCGTGCGTCTGCTGGCGGATGATCGAGTCGACTTCCAGCCAAATCAATTCGCCTTCGGGATAGTAATCCAAGCTGCGACGCCAACTCGACCACTGCTGCCCCTGCAGGCGAAGACTCTGGACGGCGCGCGCGGTATCTTCCAATGGCCGCCAGGCGCGGCCGGACCGGTGGTCGAGACTGGCGGCGGTTAAAGCCAACGATTCACGATACTGTTCCGCGGACAACAAACCGCTGCGCTCGGCCAGGAGGTCGCCCAAGTATTCGGTGAGGCCTTCGTAAACCCACAAAAGATCGCCGACCATCGGCTCCTGATAATTTCGCGTGGCCAGTCCCGCCGGGCGACGATACTTGCCATTCCAGGAGTGCACAAACTCGTGCGGAAGCAGGCCTGCGTAAAGCATGTGTAAATCGGGATCGAGCAGCGTACGCTCGGCTGCGGCACTGTCATTGGACTCGTGATGCTCCAATCCATGTTCGCCGACGTTCCCGCTCAGCGTGTACAGAAAATGATATTGCCGGTAGTGGCGTGCGCCGAACAGCGCTCCGGTTTCAGCCACTAATTTGCGGTAGGCCGCCAAATCCTCCGGCTTCATTGCCAGGTCCGCGTCACTATCGGCGACCAAATCCATTTGGTGCGACGGCGAATCGGGCGCGGCAGGCAAATCGATTCGCCGATAATGCTTCCCGGCAATCAAGGGCGAATCCACCAATGTAGTGAGAGACACCGGCGCAAACTCCACTTCATCTCCCGTTGTGTGCGAGGGCATCAGTGCCGTTCCAAACTTCCATTCTGGCGGAAGTTTTACGGATGGAGCGAATTGGACCGCGTCAGAATCGGCACCCTGCGGATATAGCACCACGGTGTTCCAATTCAAATCGAGGAGATTGCTGGAAGCCGCCGGGCCTCCACCACCCGCGCTGTCAGTTGAGGTGAGCGCATCGAGCGAAACCTCGATTTCCTGTGCCCCGTCGGGCACGACGACATGAAAAGCGTACATATCTACATCGTCGCGCTGCCAGGCCAAGTGCCTTCCCGCCGCCTCCATGCGAATCCCGGTGAGAGCGGCAATTGGTCCGCTGGGGCGGTGGTTGCCTGGGATCCATTCCGGAAAGACCAGCGTCATCGCCCCCGGCTTGGCTGCAATGCGGAGTTTTGCATGATAGATATTTCGCGGAGCGTCGGTGAGATCCACGTTTAAGCGGACGGCCTGGGCGAGCGCGCGTTGGCCGGCTGACGCTAACGCTTCCCAGGCAACCAGCAGCGCAAACAGTGCGATACGACGCGGACAATGCAACGGGACCTCCCGCGACTTGGATGTGTTTTTGAAGGATGAGCCTACCGAAAACGAGGACAAGTTCGCAAGCCCAACTCAGAGCGATTCAGAACTTGCGCTTCGGATCTCAAATGCGGATCAGTTTGCGCCGCGTCTGCCAGTAGATCGCAGCTAAACCGGACACGAACATTACCCATGTGCCTGGCTCGGGAACCACGCCTGAAGGGCTACCACATGGACCGCCTTTCTTCTTAGTGACCTCACCGGCGCAGCACCCGGTTTCGACACCACCCTTTTTGTTGACTGGACCGCAAACTCCCAGGGGCAAAGGCGGAGTCGCGACGGGCACCCAAGTTCCCCCGACAAATGGATTGTACAAACTTAGAGGCCCAGCGGGCCCTGCGCCCGGCACCTGGGGCCGTTCGAGCAATGCCGATTGGAATGGAACTGGAGGAGACTGCATCGCCGTACCGTCACCTGCCCCCACCGGCTGATCGAATTTTGCCACGGGCGGTTCGACGGGTGAGGCTGCCTCCTGTTGAGGAGTCTCCTCCACGCGGTTGGCGCAACGAGTGCGAGCGGTTATCCGTCCATCGGTGATTACTTTTTCGCCTTTGTGCAGAGTCAGGCGGTGACTGGTCCAGTAAACGCGGTTTCCAATGCGGTAGGAAACGTACACCGTCCGCGCCAATGTGAGCCGCACCACCTGCGCGTGATCATAGTCAAAACCGGCGTAATGCGCCGCAACGATGGGGTCATGCTCCGCCACCCACTTCAATTCCTTGGCGTCCTGCACCCCGCCCGGCACAACCGAATACGGATACACTGGACGCTGAATGGGGGGTTGCACCTCCGAGAAAATCTGAGTCAGCGCGAGCAGGCGCTTGTGGCTCAATTCCGCTTGCTGAAAGCTGGACGCAGATTGCTCGGCGTTAAATAATGAGGGACTGAGATACTGCAAGGCGACAGCCGAAACGATACCGACGCAGAGCGCAATGGTTGCAGTCGCGAGCCAGCGCCGAATGCGCCGATTACGACCGCGCCGACGGCTTCGCCGGCGCCTTCTTATCCGGATCTTCCCTCCTACGGGATCGCTCAACAAACTGCTCCTGCCTGGGGCGGACGTCTCGGGCTCAGACCAACGGCACATCTCCGCAAGAAATAACGGCGGTCGAAATGCCAAGGCACGATTCCCGGACCCCACAACCTGAAAAAGACTCCGCGTTCAATAGGCGATCATGTTACCAGACAGCGAAACAGTTTGGATAAATATGTTGTGACTTTCTCCATTGGCTTCCCAGGTGCGGTAGCAACGATCAATGCCCGCAGGATATGGACCTCAGGACAGGGATAGGCAGACCTCGCGCGATTCCTGCTCTTTTCGTCGTTACTTCTCGACGGCGCCAGGAGTGGAATGCTCTGGAACGGGCAGCGCCGCTGCACTCTCCAGCCACGCGGTATACCAGAGATTCAGCAGCATCTGCGATCCTGCCGCGAGGCGATGAGTGGTGAACTCGAATGCTTCCGGAGAGCCCTTCTCGTGAAAGCCGCCCGCCTTTTCGATTGCATAAACCTTTTCTACCAGTCCATTGGACTCTCTCAGGTAAGCAACATAGCGAACAAAGGGATCGTCCAGCTTCTCTGGAGCGTTTACGAATCCAGCAAAATTCTTTGCAGAGATATTCGCTCCGACATATGCTGTCTCGAACTGCGCGTGGATGTCATGCAGCGTCGTATAACCGTTCGGATTCGCTCCCACCCATCCGTTGTACCGGATGGTTGTGTGCAACGGTTGGGAGCCATCGGCGACGTAATGACCCATCCAACCCGCATAAAAGATAATCGCCTGCTCCACTGAAGCCGTCGGCTGATGATCAGCCTGCAGCTTCCGATACTGGCGAAACGCAGCCTTCAATCGGCCATAAACTTCCATGGTGATGTAGGGCTGCAGCCCGACGCGTTCGGGAAGGTAATCGTCAGGATGGTCCGTAGTTGCGGCACGCTTCTCGTAGAGTTTCCGATAGAACTCATACCTCCCGCGAGGCAGCGGATCGAGCCAGTCCACTCGCTCCAGATCGATGAAGTGATCCGGCTCCTGAGAATTCTTGAGCGCGAATTCTGTAGGGCTGCGCCAGCGGTCGGGCTCAGGCCCGAGATAAGCAATCTCTACCACGGCACGCCGTAAAAACCGCGGCATGCTTTCGGGAATCTTCTCCGCCGCAACCCGGTTCACATATGTGTGGCCCTCGTTTCCCCAGGCGAGCACAGCTTGCGACTGAAAAACAACGAGGACAACCAGCATGCAGCCGATCAGCCCTCGGGTGAATTTGTCCGTTCTCCTTCTGCTAAGGGAGCACATTAGAATGTCAGGTGCATGGCCAACTGCAGGAAGCGATTGCTTCCGACCGTCTGTTTGATCACGCCATAATTCTGCGGATTGGGCGTGGAGGCTGACAAGATCTGGGTCGTGTTTGGAAAACAGGGGAAGGGATTGAAACAGCTGTTTAGCGCAAAATTCCCTAACGGGGCATCGAAATCCGGTTGGTTGAAGATGTTGAACGCGTCGGCTTGAAATTTCAGGGCGAAGCGTTCCCCAAACCTGAAATTCTTGAAAACCGAAACATCGAATCGCGTCTGGAATGGGGCGCGGAAGATGTTGCGCCCGTTGTTTCCATAGCCGGTTTCCTGGGTATCACAAACTGCCGCCCCGCCGAGAGTCGGTCCGCAGGGCGGAACACCACTCTGGCCAGGGCTCAGGAAAGGAATGGAGAAATCGTTGGGGTTGATGTAGGGAACCCTGACTCCAGCAAGCGGACCGGATTTGAAAGAATTGTCGGTCCCACCCTCGGTAGCCTGATGTGGAGAGACTCCAGGAGCCAGTGGAAGAATCGGATTGGTGATGAAGTCGTCGGCGCTGAAGAAAATGCTAGCGGCCGTTCCCGAGAAATCGATGACGCTGAAGGGTTCGCCGCTCTGAGCCACGGTGACACCCTGGACGCCCCAGCCGTTCGCCGCTTTGTCGACGAATCGGGATCCATAGGTACGAGTCGGAAGCTGATACACGTAGCTAATCGTCAAGACGTGCGTGCGATCGAAATCTGAGGAAGAGTAAGCCGTCCTGGGCTTAAGGGGATCGTTGCCGTTGAAGAACAGGCCGGAACCCAGCCCGCTGCCTTCATCAAGAGAATGTGACCAGGTGTAAGAAGCATTTACTTGCAATCCATGGGACATTTTCTTAGTCGCCTGGAACTGCAAGGCGTTGTAAGTAGAGACGCCCTCGGCTCTCCAGACATCAGCGTTGGGATTAAAACCGATGTAGGGCGTGCGCAAGGCTGTGTTTCCATCGGAAAACGAGAACGCCCCAATCGTCGTTTGCACTTGCTCGGTCAGAAGAGGGCACGGAGAATTATTTCCGCTACAGGCGGGCGAGGTAGTATCGGCGGCTTGGAAGCCATAGCTGTAAATCTGCCCGTTGATGGGATTAGTCGGCGTCGCCACGCCGGGCTGGTTAAAGGGAATTGGTATCGGTTGATGAACTCCGTGATTGCCGATATAGCCCAGGGTCAGCACAACATTATTCTTCGGTTGCCACTGCAGATCGAAGCTCCAATTCTCCGAATATGGCAGCTTGTTTTTGGGATCGTAGCCACCGAACAAGAAGTCGGAGTTTGCGAAACCGGTTGGTGTGCATGTTGGAGTTACTGGTTCTGCGCAACCGCTCAACTGCGACTGATTGTAAATAAGGCTTGCCACTCCGCTCAGGTTGTTTGGAGGCGGCGGAGGCGTGGTTGTACCAAAAGGGCCGGCGGTAAGGCATCCCGTCCCAGAGGGCGTATTGCAGGTGGCGACAATGGGAACGGTGAAGGGCTGCTGGGTGGTGACGCTGAACGGCCCGCTTATGCCAAGGCCAGCGCTGGCGGAAAGCTCGGTAAAGTACTCGCCTCGGTCGGCGTACATTCCGAAGCCGGCGCGAACCACGACGTTCTTGAGGGATTTCGGACTCCACGCAATTCCGATGCGCGGCGCAAACATCCATTGGCGCCCGGTTAGTGTGGAGTCGCTAACGCCCTTGAAGCCAAATGCTTTGTTGTTCCCCGCTACCACTAAACCAATCCCCGGTTCTCCATTGGCAAGAGTCCCAAATGAATCGCTGGCGAGATTGTATTTGTAATCCGACGGGTAAAAGTTGGTAAGCAGCCCATTGATCTCATTAAGCGGGCCGTCCCAATCCCAGCGAAGGCCTAGGTTTACTGTGAGATTCGACTGAACCTTAATATTGTCCTGGACGAAAAGGCCGGCTGATTTCGACCGGAAATGACGATTGGTTTCACCGTTGAGGAACAGGCCGCCACTATGATCCGAGCCTAACGTCCCGGTGAGGAAGTCACCGAAGCTATTAAAGTTGAGGCTGGCTACCTGGTTCTCACGATTCTCAACATTGAGCTGCATGTAATCGAAGATCCCCCCGAACGATAGCGAGTGAATGCCGTGAACCCAATGGTAAACCGACGATCCTTCGTGCTCGTTTTGAAAGATTCCGGCATTGGCGAAGTTGGTGGAAGGCCCGATGCTCATCTGGTTCCCGCGGAACGGGGGCACGGTCGTGCCGTCGATCAATGCCGCCCCCACATCCGCGTTTGCGATAGTGATACCGGGAAAGCGTGTGCTGCCCAGCAGATTCAGCCCCACATCGGACGGTGTCAAGGATTGGCTGGTCGTGGCATTGGCCACCTCGCGCACAAAACCATACCGGTTCTCCCATGTCGTATTCGGAGTAAAAACGGTGGTGTTGTCGAGCGAAAACAGCTGACTCCCCGCATGCATGGTTTGAGGAAAGCCGGGCACCGCACTGACCGCGAAAGGAATGTTTGTCGGATCGTTTTGAAAGTAGTACTTGGCGGCAAGGCGGTCCTTCGAACTGAAGTTGTAGTCGATATTGCCATTGACCTGGGTAGCGTTAAACTGGCTTGCCGGACCTTTCACGAAAGCGTTGAAGGCCTGGTTTCCGCTTTCCGGATTAGGTGCATTCGCCGACGGAACGATGAATTGACCGCTCGGCGTTTTGGCATTGAGAATTGCCATTGCCACGGGGTCCACCTGCCCAGCGGTAATGCAGCCCGGACAGGCGTCTGCGGTGTTTACAAGATTGGCCACCGTCCCCGGATCAGTGCGATTCGTATCCGTCAGGCCCGGAAGGGTGGGTACGCCGTTGAATGCGCCGCTGAGAGCATCGCTGATTCGCTGTCCCTGATAAGAAACAAAGAAGAACAATTTGTCTTTCTTGATCGGGCCTCCCAACGTCCCGCCAAAGACGTTGCGATGGAGCGGAGGTGCGCCGGTGAAGAACGGATTGGCTGCCAGAAAAGTGGGAGCTGCGTCAAAAGCATTATTCTGGAAGTACTCGTAAACCTGACCGTGAAGGTGATTGGTTCCGGACTTGGTGGTGGTTTCGATATGAGCGCCGCTGGCCTGTCCCATGGAAGCGTCGTACATTGAGGTGGCAACGTGAACCTCTTCAATGGTTTCGACTGGCGGTGTGGGCAAGGCTTGGCCAATCGCGTCGAACACGGAACTGTTGGTTTGAACCTGGCCGCCCACTCCGAAAATTTCACCAGTGTTCAATGTGAATCGACTATCTGAAATATTACTTGTTGAATTCCCGTTGAATAGGTTATTCGCGTTCACTCCATTGAAAGTGAACAGATTGCTGGTGTCGCGTTGGCCGTTGGCCACAATTCCCTGGTTGCCCAAGCCTTCGTTAGAGCCCGAACCTGAGAGGAAATCCGCGCTGACGCCGGGCGCTTGGATGGCAAGCTGTGTGAAGCTCCCAGTCCCAAGGGGAACGGATTCAATCTGCTGTGCGCCCATCGTGTAACCGTTAGTAGTGTCGGTCTCATTTAGCAGTGGCGTCCCTTCCACCGTCACCGTCGACGACACCGCGCCCGGCTTTAGCTTCGCGTTCACCGTGGATGTGCGACTGCCCTGCACTATGATCTGTGGATATGCCGCCGTTTGAAATCCGTCCTTGCTGAATGTCACTTCGTAATTCCCAATCGGGAGGTCGGAGAGGCTGAACGAGCCATCCGACTTGCTGGCAGCCGTCAATTCCAGGTTGGTGGCCACTGCTCGCGCTTTAATGTTTACATTCGGCACAACGGCACCGCTGCTGTCGGTGACCGTGCCGTTGATGGCGCCCAAGGTTTGCTGGGCGAGAGCGCGTTGAGACGAAGCCGTGAGTATGAGGACTGCGACGAACAGCGTGCCACAGAAAAGTGTCGTAACCGACGGTGCCGACGATCGAAGGCGAGAGGTCACGGGCGGACCCTCCTTTAGAAGGAACTGGCCCTTATAGCAAACCTCGTGATCGCTGTTCAAGGAAAGGACGTTAAATATCAGGTTAATATTTTTTCAGATTCTCGCTACCTGAATTCTGCATTGCGACTGGCTCAAGAGTTTTTCGTCGGCTTTAGCTTCCTTACAATCTCGGCGACGATCACTTCCGGAGCGCGGTCGGCAGCAATCACCAGC